>DAOOGN010000056.1:0-27749 GCA_035415725.1 Anaerolineae bacterium
TGCACCCTCCCCCAAGTCCCGTTCGCCACCTGGCAAGGGTGGCTGAATAGTTACAGTTTTTTAACTTCCAGTTCCATAGATCATTGTCCTGTCTTGTGCAATTGCCTGCCGAAAATAGGGATTTCTGATAGCTTGTTCCTCAACCAGGTCAACCGAGCGTTTAAAAAGCTGCTCCAGCGCTTCTTTGAAACCGAAATATTGTTCGAAAGCACCCAATGGGTGTTCTTCCGCAAAGTCTACGACGAAATCGATATCGCTGTGCTGGGCAGCGAAATCTCCACGCGCCGCAGAGCCAAATAGCTCCAACCGTTTGACGCCATATTTTCGGCACAACTCGGCTAGCTCATCCATATAGGCGTTGATTTCCAACATCATGGTTTACCTCTCGATCAATGTTACTGTTGTTGCACCTTCGCCCAGCTATCCCGCAGCGACACGGTCAGGTTGAAGACGAGTTTGCTCTCAGCGGTGTCTGGGTCGGTGCAGAAGTAGCCTTTGCGCATGAACTGGTAGCGGTCGCCCGGCTGCGTCCCGGCGAGGCCCGGCTCGACTTTCGCGTCCGCCAGGATGACGAGCGAGTCGGGATTCAGGTTCGCCATAAAGTTCTCTCCTTCCTCGAAATCACCGGGGTCTTCTTTGGTGAAGAGGTAGTCGTACATGCGCACCTCGGCGTCCAGCGCGTGGGCTGCAGAGACCCAGTGGATCGTCCCCTTGACCTTGCGCCCGTCAGGTGTGGCTCCGCCGCGCGATTCGGGATCATACGTAGCGTGTAGTTCGGTGATGGCACCATCCGCGTCCTTGACCACGTCCGTGCAGGTGATGTAGTACGCGCTCACCAGGCGCACCTCACGTCCCGGCGCAAGGCGGAAGTATTTGGGCGCCGGCTCTTCCATAAAGTCCTCTTGCTCGATGTAGACGACGCGGGAGAGCGGCACTGGTCGCGTCCCCATCTCCGGCTTCTGCGGATGGTTGGGCACGTCGAAGTATTCTACCTGATTCTCCGGGTAGTTATCGATGACGACCTTGAGCGGTTCGAGCACGGCCATCACCCGTGGGGCGCGTTCGTTCAGGTCCTCGCGGACGCAGTGCTCGAGCAGGGCGATATCCACCACGCTGTTGGCTTTGGCGATGCCGATGCGTTCGCAGAAGTCAGCGATGACTTCCGGCGTGTAGCCGCGTCGCCGCAGGCCGCGCAAGGTGGGCATGCGCGGATCGTCCCAGCCGCGCACGTGCCCTTCGTTCACCAGACGCAGCAAGAAGCGCTTGCTGAGCACTGTGCGGGTAAGGTTGAGCCGCGCGAATTCGATCTGGCGGGGATGATAGATGCCCAGCGCGTCGAGGAACCAGTCGTAAAGCGGGCGATGATCTTCGTAGCCCAGGTCGCACAGTGAGTGGGTGATGCCTTCGATGGAGTCTTCCAGGCCGTGCGCCCAGTCGTACATCGGGTAGATGTGCCATTGGTCGCCGGTGCGGTGGTGCAGCGCGTGGACGATGCGGTACATCACGGGGTCGCGCAGGTTGATGTTCGGCGAGGCCATGTCGATTTTGGCGCGCAGCACGCGCGAGCCGGCGGGGAACTCACCCGCGCGCATCCGGCGCAGCAGATCGAGGTTCTCTTCGACGGAGCGGTCGCGGTAGGGACTGTTCCTGCCGGGCGCGGTGAGCGTGCCGCGATATTCGCGGATTTCGTCGGCGTTCAGGTCGTCGACGTAGGCCTGTCCCTGTTTCACAAGCTGTTCGGCCCATGCGTACATTGGCTCGAAGTAGTCAGAAGCGTAGAAAATCGTGTCGCCGAAATCGTGACCGAGCCAGCGTATATCTTCGATGATGGCTTTCACGTACTCATCTTCCTCTTTGGCGGGGTTGGTGTCGTCGAAGCGCAGGTTGCACTTACCGCCGTAGTCTTTGGCGATGCCGAAGTCAATCGCCATCGCTTTGGCGTGGCCGATGTGCAGGTAGCCGTTCGGCTCCGGCGGGAAGCGGGTGTGGACGCGCCCGCCGAATCGCCCGGTTTTCAGGTCTTCCTCCACGGCCGCGCGGATAAAGTCGCGCGGCGTAATCGTTTCATTCTCAGTCATACTCTCCTCCCCTTGAAAAGTCCAAAGTCCCAAGTCCAAAGTCAAAGTCCTTGAAAACTCTGTGTCTGGTCTGAAAATAGCGCGATATTCGTCGTGGCGACTTTAGTCGCCTGTGCACTCAACGACTGAAGTCGTTACTACGCGCTATTTTCATCGTTTATTGAAAATAGGACGATATTCGTAGTGTAACGACTGAAGTCGTTACTACGCATGGTGTCCCGCAGGAACATGTTGACTGTGGTGAATTTCTGCCTACAAGTCGTAGTATAGCTCGATTTCGTAAGGATGCGGGCGCGTGTTGACTTGCTGTTCTTCCCAGCGTTTGCGTTCGATCCAGCCTTGGATTAACTTTCGACCTCCTTGAAAATAACCACCCATCTCCACGAATCTTGTATGGGGCGACAAGATGTTTGTGGTGCAATCTATTGACAGCCATTATATGCACCTTTGCTTTGTCGGCAAGAAAATGCTGTTATGTCATTTGAACCTTATGCCGAAGTTGTGTATACTTTAGACGTGAGGCGTGAAGCGTGAGCAGAAAATCACTATCACGCATCAACAAGAAAATTGTCTGAAGGAGAACACAATGGCTCGTATTCCTATTGCCCTGCAATTGTATTCTATTCGCCACGACTGCGAGAAGGATTTGCCCGGCACGCTGAAGGCCGTCGCCGGGATGGGCTACAACGGGGTGGACTTCGCCGGATACTACGGCTATGACGCCCCGACTCTCCGCACACTGCTCGACGACCTGGGCCTCAAGGCCGCGGGCTGTCACACGGACATTCGGACGTTGCTGGGTGACGAGTTGCCCAAGACGGTCGAGTTCAACCACATTCTCGGCAACAAGTTTTTGATTGTGCCCGGCCTGCCGGAAACCTATTGCAACTCCCGCGATGCCTGGCTCAGGACCGCTGAAGTGTTCAACGAGATCGCGGCGAAGCTCAAGCCCGAGGGGATGTACACCGGCTATCACAACCACCACATCGAGTTTGTCCCGCTGGACGGCGAGTTACCGTGGGACACCTTCTTCGGCAACACCGTGCCCGAGGTCGTGATGCAGATCGATCTCGGCAACGCGCTGCACGGTGGGGCCGATCCGGTGGCCTTCCTCAAACGCTATCCAGGCCGCGCGCGCACGGTGCATCTCAAGGCGTACTCCGCGACGAACGACAAGGCCCTCATCGGCGAGGACGACGTAAATTGGGCCGAGGTTTTCCGTCTCTGCGACGCCGACCCTGTAACCGAGTGGTACATTGTGGAACAGGAAAGCTACGCCTATCCGCCTTTGGAGTGCGTGGCGCGTTGTCTTCAGGCGCTCCGCGCCATGGGGAAGTGAAGCGTGAGGCGTGAGAGGTAAATGACGCCTGACGAGTGACCAAAACTAACTATACGAGAAAGGATATTGGAATGATCAAAATTGCTGAAGTGCTGCCGCCCTATCCCACGCCGTTGTGGCGGTTGGTCAAACAGTGCGGCGTGGATTACGTCGTTGGATCGATGGATTTCCGGCGCGGCTTGAATGTGGATCAAGAGAGTTTGCCGTGGAGCTATATGTCGCTGGTGCGGATCAAAACCGCCTATGAGGATGGCGGTTTCAAATTCGACGTGCTTGAAAGCCGCCCGCCGCTCAACAAGGCCAAACTCGGCCTGCCGGGACGGGATGAAGAAATCGACACCGCGATCACCCTGATCCGCAACATGGGCGCACTCGGCATCCCGGTGTGGTGCTATGAGTGGATGCCCGTCTTCAACTGGATGCGCACCTCGACCACTGCGCCGGTGCGGGGTGGGGCGCTGGCGACGGCCTATGATCACGACCTGATGCGCCACGCACCGCTCACGGAGTACGGCGTCGTCACCGAAGAGCAGTTGTGGGAGAATCTGGAATACTTCCTCAAAGCGGTGGTGCCGGAAGCGGAGAAGGCCGGCGTCAAACTGGCGATGCACCCCGATGATCCGCCCGTCTCGCCGATTCGCGGGTTGGGGCGCATTATGCGCAGCCTCGACAACTACCAACGCTTGCTCGACCTCGTGCCCAGTCCGGTCAACGGTATTGCGCTGTGCATGGGCAACTTTACTTTGATGACCGACGACCTGCCCGCCGCGATCCGCCATTTTGGCCGGCAGGACAAAATCTTCTTTGTGCACTTCCGCGACGTGCGCGGCACGCCGGAGAAGTTCGTCGAAACCTTCCACGACGATGGCAAGACCGACATGCTGGCGTGTATGCAGGCCTACCGCGACATCGGCTTCGAGGGCGTCTGCCGCCCTGATCACGTCCCCACGATGGAAGGCGACAGCAACGACAACCCCTCGTATTCATCGGTGGGGCGGCTCTTTGCCATTGGCTATCTCAAGGGCCTGCGCGAAGCTGTTTACGGTGGAAGATCTGACGAATGACTAGCCGACTAACGACTATCTGACTGCTTTTGAAGGTGATTATGCGCTGGTCTGAGATACGAACAGCTTATCCTAATCAATGGTTGGTTATCGAGGCTCTTGAAGCACATACAAGCGTCGATGCTGAACGGCTTCTGGATCGTTTGGCTGTCATTGAAACTTGCATTGATGGCCATTCCGCGATGCAACGTTACCGTCAACTGCATCAAGAGTATCCACAGAGAGAATTTTACTTCGTGCATACCAGCCGTGAAGAACTGAATATCCGCGAACGATACTGGCTTGGCATTCGGAGGCCCTATGCAGTTGTCGCTGAGAGATAATCTACCCTGATGCAGATGGGCGCTATCATCAACTTACGTGAGATGCAGCTTTCGTTTGAGCCTTAACAGTCTGTACAGGAGCATAAGATGATCGAAAAATACCCCCCGATTACGTCGAAATTGCCTGTCTTCCTCCACGGCGGCGACTACAATCCCGACCAGTGGCCTGCCGAGGTGTGGGAAGAGGACATGCGCCTGATGAAGCTCGCCCACTGCAACGCGATGAGCGTGGGCATCTTTGCCTGGGCGCGTCTGGAACCCGCCGAGGGCCAGTTCGACTTCGACTGGCTCGACCGGGTGATGGACATGATCGCCGCCAATGGCGGTGTGGTCGTGCTGGCGACTCCCAGTGGAGCGCGCCCGGCGTGGCTGGCGCGGAAGTACCCCGAAGTACTGCGCGTCCGCGAAGACCGGCAGCGCAATCTTTTTGGCGGACGGCACAATCACTGCCTCACCTCGCCGATCTACCGCGAGAAGGTGCGTCTCATCAACAGCAAGCTGGCCGAGCGGTACGCCCATCATCCGGCGCTGGCCGTGTGGCACCTCTCCAACGAGTACAGCGGTGATTGTCACTGCGAGTTGTGCCGCGCAGCCTTCATCGAGTGGCTCAAGGCGAAGTACGGGACGCTGGACGCGCTCAATCACGCCTGGTGGACGGCTTTCTGGAGCCACACCTACACCGACTGGGACCTGATCGAGCCGCCGAGCCGCATCGGCGAGACGTCGGTGCATGGCCTCGCCCTGGACTGGAAGCGTTTCGTTACCGACCAGACGACGGATTTCATGCGCCACGAGATTGCCGCCCTGCGCGAGTTCACGCCGGATGTCCCCGTTACCACGAACATGATGGGCACGTTTACCGGCCTCAACTACTGGCGGATGGCGCCCCACCTGGACGTCATCTCCTGGGACAGCTACCCCACCTGGCACGCCGGCGACGATGTAAAGCTGGCCGCCGATGTCGCCTTTGTCCACGACATCAACCGCTGTCTCAAGGGCGGCAAGCCGTTTATGCTGATGGAAAGCGTCCCCAGCGCCACCAACTGGGTGCAATCCGCCAAGGTGAAGCGACCGGGGATGCATGTGCTCTCGTCATTGCAGGCTGTGGCCCACGGCGCGGATACGGTGCAGTATTTCCAGTGGCGCAAGAGCCGTGGATCGGCGGAGAAGTTCCACGGCGCTGTGGTCGATCACGTAGGGCACGAACACACCCGCGTCTTCCGCGACGTTGCCGACCTGGGCGTGAAGCTGGAACAGCTCGCGCCCGTGGTGGGGACGACGGTGCGCCCGGATGTGGCGATCATCTACGACTGGGAGAATCTGTGGGCGATGAACGATGCGCAAGGCCCGCGCCGCGGCGATAAGGGCTACCTGGACGCCTGCAAGCGCCATTATCGCGCCTTCTGGGAGCGCGGCATCCCCGTGGATGTGATCGATATGGAGCAGGACTTGAGCCGCTACAAGCTGGTCATCGCGCCGATGCTCTACATGCTGCGCCCCGGCGTGGATGAACGCATCGCGGCGTTTGTCGATGCGGGCGGGACGTTCGTAGCGACGTACTGGACGGGCATCGTGGACGAGAACGACCTGGTCATCCTGGGCGGCTGGCCCGGCGGCAAGCTGCGCCAGGTGTTGGGGATATGGGATGAGGAGATCGACGCCCTCTACGAAAACGACCGCAACGCCGCAGCTTTTGTGGATGGCAACCCGCTTGGCCTGGTGGGCGAGTACGAACTACGCGACTACTGCACGCTCGTCCACCCGGAAGGCGCGCAGGTGCTGGCAACGTACCGCGACGATTTCTACGCCGGGCGGCCTGTGCTCACCGCCAACGCCTATGGCGACGGGCAGGCGTATTACCTCGCCTCCAACCCCGATGATGGCTTCCTGCGTGATTTCTACGGCGCGCTCGACGCGCACCTGGGCCTGCTACACTCGCTCGACGCGGACCTGCCGCACGGCGTCAGCGCGCAACTGCGCACCGATGGTGAGACGGAGTACGTCTTCGTGATGAACTTCAACGCCGAACCTGTGATGATCGACCTGGGCGAGACGGCCTATACGGATTTGCTCACTGGAGAGACGTTGCATGGCGCAGTCGAATGGGGTGTCTACGAGGTCAAGGTGCTCGTGGCGTAAGGGGACGAAATCTATTACAAGACCCCAAAGGTCTTCGAAAATCTTTGGGGTCTTGTTATGGTTTGCGGAATTCGGTCGGCAGCCCGGCGACAATTTCCTCCAGCGATAAAGCGGTTTCATCTGGCGCGGTGAGGCCCAATTCGTCCAGCAGGCGTTTTGCCTTCTCCTGGGTATCGCGCTCGCTGGCCGGATGGCACCGCATCGCCGCGAGCAGCGTCGCCGCTCGCTCGCGCTCTCCCTGCTGCGCCAAGAGAACGGCCAGATTCACCAGGATTTTGGTCGCCATAGTGAGCATTTGGGTCTCCATAGCGATGTGCAACGCTTCGGCCAACATATCCTGAGCATGATGGCAATGGTTTTGCGCACAGGCGACTTCGCCCAGGTTGTTCAGGCAGGTCATGATCGTCCACGGTTCCTGGATGGCGTGCCCAATGTTGAGTCCTTCCCGATAAAATTGCGACGCTTTCTGGTATTCGCCCAAAGTGTAAGCGATTTCCCCCAGGTTGCTCAAGGCAATCGCCTGGCCGTTTTGGTCGCCGATTTGGCGGCAGATGTCTAGGCTTTCTTGATAAAATGCTTCGGCTTTTGTGTACTGTTCGAGCAGGTGGAAGATCGTGCCCAGGTTATTGAGGTGAATGGCGACGTTGAATTGATCGTCGAGGTCGCGGCTCAGGGCGAGGCACTCTTCGAACATTTGCTGCGCTTTGACGTAATCTCCGCGATGGCAGGCCACGTCACCCAGGGCGTTGAGTGGCGACATGATGAGTCGCTGATCGCCGAGTTCTCGCGCGAGCGCCAGGCTTTCTTCGTGTAGAGCTTCGGTTCGTTCCAGATTGCCAGCCCCGTAACAGAGGATCCCCAATATCTGGAGTGACTGCGCCATACCTCTGCGATCTCCAATTTGTTGAGATAGGGCTAGACTTCTCTGAGCTAGCCGCTCGGCCTCGTCATTGTGTCCCTGATGGCGGATGGCGTTTGCCAGATTGACCAGGCCGAAGATTTGTTCATCTGGCATGTCTTGATGCTCGAAGATCTCCAGGCTGCTTTTCAACGCGGCAGCAGCATGTTCGAAGAAGCCCTGGTGGCAATAGAGCGCCCCTTGACGGGCCAGAAGCTTGCCGAGCAAGGGTTCCTGCTCCGGCTCTGTGCTCCACTGCTCTATGGCCTGCACGAGCAGCGTCACCCCGGCCTGAAACCAGCAACGGATGTCGTAGAAGTCGTACAGGCTCTCCAGACTTTGCTCAACCTCGCGCGCGTATCTTTGCGACACCGCCCACTGCCATGCCTGCTGGACGTTATCGCTTTCCAGGGTGATTGCGGCGAGGGCCTGTTTTTGTGATGCGCCTTTCAGGTACGGCTCTTGTCTTTCCAGAAATGTGGCGTAATAGCGCGCATGCTCCACGTAGACGGCAGGTGCATCTCCCGTCGCGTCGAGTTTCTCGGCGACGTATTGGTGCAGGAGCGGGTGCAAGCTGTAGCGCCCGTTGGCGTCGGCGCGCAGCAGCGATTTGTGGATCAGCCCGGTGAGTAACTCGGTGGAGGCTGCGGCGACCTGCGCGGCGGCGTGATGGTCGAAGCCGCCCCGGAAGATGGCCAGTCGGGCCAGACAGGCGCGTTCCGGGTCGCTCAACAGCTTCCACGAGTACTCGAAGGAAGCGCGCAGGCTACGATGGCGCGGATCGACGTTGCGGAGAGTGGTCGTCAGGGCATCGCTGTTGGCGGCGATTTCCGCGGCGATGTCGCTACACGCGCGGGTACCCACCCAGGCCGCCGCGAGTTCGAGGCCCAGGGGGATGCCTTCGACGAGTCGGCAGATGTGCAGCACATCGGCCAGCGTCCACGCATCGAGCGTGAAGCGTCGATCCACCCGCTGCGCACATTCGATGAACAGGGTGACGGCGCTGTAGTTTGCCGCGTCCAGGTCAGGTGTATCCGTTGCGGGATACGCCAGCCCTTCCAGGTGGTAGACCCGTTCTTCGCGCAGGTTGAGCCGCTCGCGCGATGTTACCAACAGTGTGACGCCGGGCGCGCGGCTGAGGATCTGCTCGATGAGGGCGCTGTTGCAGGGCGTGTCGCCTTGCAGAAGGTGCTCGAAGTTGTCGAGTGCCAGGAGCAGTTCCTTTTCGCGCAGGTAATTGAGCACTTGTACGTCGGGCGACTGTGATCCTTGCAGGGAAAAGTGGAGCGCTCCGGCAATGGCATAGGCAATAAATTCGGCAGACGTCACCGCGCCCAATGGGACGAAGGCGACGCCGTGCGCGAACAGGCCGCGCTGCTCTTCCAGCACTTGCAGTGCCAGACGGCTCTTGCCGATTCCGCCCGGTCCGACGAGGGTGACGAGACGGCAATCCGGCGCAGACAGCCATTCTGCGAGTTCGGCCAACTCGGTTTCTCGACCGACGAAGCGGGTGGGAAGCGCTGGTAGGCCGTTGTCGGGCGGCTTGGCCTGTACCTCTTCGCGCTTGATCGCTTCGCAGAGCGCCGTCGTCTCCGTCATCGGTTCGACGTCCAACTCCTGGGCCAGGAGGCGGCGGCAGGTTTCGTATTGGGCCAGCGCCGCGCTGCGTTCGCCTTCCAGGGCGAGCAGTCGCATCAACTGGCGGTGTGCTTCCTCGCGCCAGGGTTCCAGTTCCACCTGCCGCCAGGCGTATTGGCGCGCGCGGGCCAGATCGCCGCGTCGGGTGTGGTATTCGGTCAGCGTAAACAGCGCCTCGATGGCCTCGCGATGCAGCCATTCGCGCTTGAGGGTGGCCCATTCCTCGAAGAGCGTGCTATCGCCCAGGAAGAAGTGTTCCAGAAACTCCCCGCGATACAGGGCCGCCATCTGCTCCAGACGTTGCAGACAGGGACGGCAATTTTCTCTGCGCCGGTGGCGATGCTGTCGGCAGGCGCGACTGAGGGTCTCGAACTGCGTCACGTCCAGGGTGTAATCACTGGCGGGATTGAACTGCACGGTATCGCGGTCCACCAGAAGAAAGGGTGTTTGGGCGCACTCGTCTTCGCGTAGCGATTGGCGCAGGTAGAGCAGGGTCTGGCGCAAGTTTTGCCGTGCTTTGTTGTCTGGCTGATCGGGCCACAGCAGCGTGGCGAGCGCGTCGCGGCGCTGTGGATGGGCGGATTCCAGCGCCAGATAGGCCAGCAGGGCGCGAGCTTTGTCGGTGGCGAACCCGGTCAACGGGTTGCCGTCCAGCGAGACTTGTAGTGTACCAAGTAGTTGTATGTCTAGGTGTGCCATAGTGTCTAGCTGTCAGTGATTGGCTGTCAGCTTTCAGCTTTGTTGTCTGCGCAAGCGCGTTGCCAAGTCGTGAATTTTTTCATTGATCGCTGAACGCTTACTGCTGATTATACCCTTAAGCGAGTTGAAGGGCAATGTTTGCCTTTTTGCAGCGATATGGATGAATGACGCCAGGTTATGACGTTTTTATGACGGCATTGGGGTACGATTATCCACGAAGCCTTGTGAAGGTTCCCAATCCACGCTCAAAGCAAACCTTGCAAGGACGGCACTTGCTCGTTGTTCAAACATAATTACGATTTCAAGGAGGTCAACATGAGAAGGATTTTGCTCGTCGGTGTCGTTTTGGGTGTTATGTTTCTCGGATTGGGCGCCGCGCGTAGCGGTGTAGCTGCGGCCGGGCTGCCGGAGCTGGAAGCGCCACCTGAGCCGGCCGTGTGTAGCGCGCTTGCCGCCGACGGTGGGACGGCTTTCCGCAGCACGCTTATTGCGACGATGGATAGTTATGTCAACAGTGCTTCGCCGGATTCAAACTACGGCGCGCTTGACGACCTGCGGGCGGGACGGTTTCTCGCCGTACCTTCAGGCGGATTCTACCGCTCATTTGTGGCTTTCAACTTGTCTTCACTGCCGGCCGATGCAATCATTATGACCGCAACGTTGGAGTTGTATCAAACCTCTGCCGGGAATGTTAGCCTGGCGGCCCAAAGACTTACAGCGGACTGGGTTGAGGCGAATGTGACCTGGAATACCATGCCGGCGGCGACAGCAACCGGTGAGGTGGTGGGCGGGTTGAGTGGCGGTTGGTATCGCTGGAATATCACGGCAATGGCGCAACAGTGGCGCGCGACGCCGGCAACGAACTATGGCGTGCAATTGCTGCTGACCGGCTTGGTGCCGACACCGTACTCCCCGCATTATTTCAGTTCCCGTGAGGGCGCCAATCCGCCGCGTCTGGTAGTGGAATATGTGCGGCGTACAACGTTTACCGTGCAAGCCGATGCAAGTATTTCCCAGGCGAACCCGACGCATAATTCTGGCGGTGCGGCGGACTTGTTTGTGGGACGCAACGAGACGACTTTTGACGAAAGCCATGCCCTGCTCCAGTTCGATGTGTCCAGCATACCGGCCAACAGCACGATCGTCAGCGCTACATTGATTCTGCACGGAACGGTCAACCGCGTACTGGCTTCACCTCAAGCTGCGATCGCCATTTCACCTACCGCCAACCTGGGCAGTTGGACCGAGATGGGGGTGACGTGGAACAACCGCCCCGGCGACGAGAGCCAGGGCGATCCTTCGTCTACGTTTGTGGATGGCGCTTTTAACTATTGGGATGTCGCGAATATCGTCCAGGCGTGGAGTTCCGGCGCGCTGCTCAATTACGGCTTCCGCCTGAAGCCGGCTAGCGGCGAACTCGGTTCTGCCAGTCTTGCCGCCCGCGAAACTGCCCCTGACCCACAATTGATCATCACCTACGGGCCGCCGCCATGCTATCCTGCCACAAGCGTGACGATCAACGGCGCGACGGCGGGTATCACTGATACGGTCTACACCTTCGATGCCAGCATCCTGCCGACGACGGCGACGCCGCCCATCACCTATACCTGGCAGGCGACGGATCAAACGCTGCACACCGGGCCGCAAGAGGATGTGGAATATAGCTGGAGTACGCCTGGGTGGAAAACGATTACAGTGACGGTGGCTAACTGCGAGAGCAGTGTGATGGATACACACCTCGTTTCTATTACCGTACCGCCGCCCGCGTGTATTCCGGTTACCAACCTGAGCGTTAGCGGGTCGACAGAGGGTATTACGGATACCGCTTATACTTTCAACGCCCTGGCGACGCCGAGCGGCGCGACCGAGCCGGTGCTATATACGTGGGAAGCGGATGAACAGACGCCTTCCAGTGGTGAAGACGTGATCAAATCGTACACGTGGGCTAGCCCCGGCACGAAACACATCACCGTCACTGTCTCCAACTGCAGCGGCGCGGCTGTGGTGGTTCGCTATCACACGATTGAGGTGCTGCCGCGCGACCAACTGCCGGATATTGTGGTTTCAGGGATGTGGTACAACCTGGACGAGTCCCGCGTGTACTACATTATCAAAAACACTGGCGCGAGTGCAGTGCCGGCGGACTTCACGATGGATTTTACACAAGCCATTACCGTCGTCGCGCAGAGCACGTACCCTGAAATTCTACAGCCTGGTT
Source organism: Anaerolineae bacterium (assembly GCA_035415725.1). Lineage (GTDB taxonomy): Bacteria > Chloroflexota > Anaerolineae > B4-G1 > SLSP01 > DSWT01. The sequence goes on from DAOOGN010000056.1 coordinate 12,397, forward strand.
GGGTGCGCTCGCGGTACATCGACTATGTGTGGAGTTGCGCCGGTATGCCGCCAGGGACAGTGGCGCTGCGCGCAATGGTCACCGCCGATTCTGCCGCTGTGGTATTGGAAGGTAGTGAGTCCAACAACAGCTTCGAGGATTGGTGGCTTTGCGACCCTTACCCACCGGAGATCATCGTTGGTCCGGTCATCACCGTGACCGAACATACGGCCGACATCACCTGGACGACGAACAAACCGACGCGCACTGAATTCGATTATGGCAAGAATGGCCCCTTCAACTTTACCACAATCCCTGACACGACGTACAGGACCGAGCATCAGGTTTCTTTGAGCGGTCTTGATAACGACAGTGTCTACTGGTACAGAATTCGTTTCAAGGATGAGCAATGGTTGCTCAATGCCACGACGGGTGATTACTTTGAGACCAAGGCGCTCGGCACAAACCCGGCGACGCTCGGCGTGATCGGGATGAGCGAATACCCGTCTGCAAAGTACGAGTTTTGGACGCTTTACGCCGATGTCACGAGCGACATCGCCGGTGTGGATCGCGTGTCGTTCTTCCTGGACGGGCAGCTCATCGGGCGCGATCATTCGCCCACAGGAACGCGCTACGAGGTCTACGTCTCTCCGGCGGCGTTGGGATTGACGCGCGCGGATTGGTTCACTTTCCACGACCTTCAAGTGCAGGCGTACAACCTGGAAGATGAAGTGACGCCAAAGGTTGGCGCTGTCAGCCCTACAAACCGCCTGATGCCCGGCGAAGCCTTCTTTGTCAGTCCTGACCCGGACAAGAATATCTACATTGACGGCGAGACTGCGCCCGCCGGAACCGTCGTCAACGTGTCGGCCTATGGCAGGCAATATATGTGGAAGTGTACGGAGTTCGGCCATGCCGAGGGCAATGACGTTCCAGCCGGTATGGACGGCATTGTCTGTAGCAGTGTGATGCAGAACGTGAGTGTGATGCGCGTCTACCTGGATGGGACGTTGGTGGATACGTACAATCCTGCGGCCGGGATTTACAAGCGCACGCTCGACGTGAGCCTGGCCGGCAAGACCGTTGGCAACCACACCTTGCGTTTCGAGGCGCAAACCAGCGGCGGCAACGTGTACACCGCTGAACGGACGATCCGGCTGGTGCAGGGACGTGGCGAACTTGACTTCGAGCGCACGGCGACGCGCCAGGGCAACGCGATTCAGGTCACGTTGACGATCAAGAACATCGGCGTGGGCACGGCCTACGTGGATTACGTGGAGGACTTTGTACGCGGCTTCCAGGTGATCGAGAAAAGCAACGCGCTTGGGTTGATGTCCCCAGCCGCCAACTACTACTACGTCAAAAACGGTGATTACGGCGAGACGCCCGAACGGAAAATCATGATCGATTTGTTCAATGACACGACTGAGGAAATCGCCCTGGCAGCCGATGAGAGTTTCGTGGTGACGTATCAACTGGTTCCCATTCTTTACCCGCAGAGGGAATTCTATTACATCGGTAGCGGTCACGCGCCGGAACATACCGCCCGCGTCTACTATCATCTTGCGGGGGTTGCAGGGAACTTCAGTCGCAACTTCCAGGTGGGCGCGAACTGGGTGGATGACATCTATGTGGATGTGATGGTGGAGCAGATTGCCGAAGGATCGGACTACATCCTCGTCACTTCCCCGGCGAGGTTGGTGGCCTACACAAGTGCTGTGGATTGGCGCACGAGCCTGGGGACGCAGCGCGAGTTGAGCCTGCTCCTCTCGCGGATGGCCGAACTGGCGACTTACCGCAACGCCGTCCTGGGATATTTGCCCATCAGCCTGTGTCCTACGACGCTCGATGCGCTCCTCGAACCGGGCGGGTACTGGGCCAACGCCTTGCATCCCAACTTCCGCGCCTATCACGCCGGGGGCTACGTGCTCTTCGTCGGCGAAGACGAGATCATCCCACCGCAGGGCGCCGGGTACGGCCCGTCTTACAGTGATCTGCGCTATGCCAGTACCTCTGGACAGGCCAAACCCGAATTGGTGTTGGGCCGCATCGTCGGCCCCGACCTGGGCACGTTGCGCAAGGGCATAGAGGCTTCTCTCGCTGTGGCCAAGACCGGCATCGGCTTTGACCGGCAGCGCGCTTTGATCAACAGCGGGCGCGGAGATGGCGCCGGGGACTTTTGGACGCATGCCAACGAAATCGCCGACCGCCTGAATTTCGCCAGCGTGACCCGCCTGAGGTGGACGAACTACCCGGACGCCGCGACGATGTTGGCAGCTTTCGAGCCGGAGTTGGCCACGGGGCAGAGTTTAGTAGTCTACCGGGGGCATGGCAATGCCAGCTTCTGGCAAGATGACGGGCCTGTCGGCCTCAGCACGGGTGACATACCCGGGTTTAGCCTCAACGGATACCATCCCTTTGTCTTTGGGTTGGCCTGTTCTACCGGCGACTATCGTGACAGCTACAGTATGCCGGAGGCCTGGCTGCGGAAGGGCGCGGGCTTATACATCGGCGCGGTTAGCGTCTCTGACCGGGGCATGAATGGGACTGCCGGGCGCGCGTTCTTCAACCGCTGGGGGAGCAACAACGCGCTCTCCGTTGGCTATGCCTTCACCGATATGGCCCGCGACCACTGGGCCGACAGCGATGGATGGAAGGAATGGATTTACCAGTATCACATGTTCGGCGATCCCAAGTTCGGCGCGCTATCCACGCTGGCGGTGAACGCCGCGCAGCTTGCCGCTCCAGACGGACCCATTGGCGCAATCAGCCTGACGCTGCCCGACTACGCGGTGACGACCGACGAGGACGGGTTCGATCATCTGACGCTTCCTGACGGCAGTGAGTGGCTCAGTCCCACTGAATACATCGTTCCTATGTGGAAGACGACGTACACCTACCCGCAGGGACAGCGTGTGCAGAATGTGGCGCTCACGCTGCAATCCGGCTTGGCCGTTACCACCGGCCTGCACCTGCCAATCTACACCCCGGCTATTGATTGTGACTGCGCCGCACCGTCCATTGCGCCACTCCAGGCGACTGCCCCTATCACCGGCTTCTACCCCAAGTTTGCCCAGGATTACGAGTGGCACGTCGCCGAGAACCCGGACGGCACCTCAACGCTGGAACTGTCTATCTACCCCTTCACCTACAATCCGGACACGACCGACGCGCGTTTCTACCAGGAGTGGGGCTTCAACATTGACGTTTTTACCACCACCGTGAGCATCGTGGACTTGCAATCGACTCAGGCGACCTATTTCCTCACGGACACCGTCGCAGCGGCGCTGGTCGTGGACAACAGTGGTGCGGAACAAATGCTCGTCGTACAACCGACCGTCAAGTCGCTCTCCGATGAGGTGGAAACTGCGCTGCCATTGCAGGCGTTGCACGCGATCACCGGAACGTCGATGCTTGATCTGGTGATCACCGACACGCTCGCAGCGGGCGACTACGTGCTTGATGTGACGCTGGTGGATATGGAAGGCCATGTGCTGGACACCGAAGTGACCGAGTTCACGGTGGGCGTTGCAGCAGGAGAAGTCATCAACCTGACCGCTGCACCGACCTCGTTCGATCCCGGCGATGACATCGCGCTCACGATGACCTTCCAAAACACAGGTGATGTGACGCTGAACGGCGTCGCCATCATCCGTGTGGAGTCCGGAGATGGCGTCACGCAAACCGCAGAATTCACACACACACTCGCCGCGCTCCTGCCTGATGCCACAGCGACCTTCAACAATGTGTGGGATTCTACCGGCGCCATCAGCGACACCTACCGTGTGGTGGGGTACGTCACGTACAACCTGGCGACTTCACTGCCAAAGGAAGTGCTGCTCAGCCTCGGGACGCGCACGTATATCTACTTACCGCTGGTGTTGCGCTCAAGCGACTGATTCCACATTCACCCTTTTTCCACCCTTGCGAAGGCGCGCAACCTGCGTTTGCCTCCACTTTCGCAAGGGTGGATACTGTCAGGAGGATCAGCTATGCGTCGAGAATGGTCGTATCTCTGTATCGTTCTATGCGTTGTGCTAAGTTTGGCATGTGACCTATCCGGCGGCAAGTCTGCGACCCCGACAACACCACCGACCGCCACGCCGACGCCAACCGCCATTCTCCCGACTGCCACGCCCACCACTGCGCTGACTGCAACTGCTGCGCCGCCGCCCACGCCGATTCCTATTCCTCCGGATGCCGATGAGAAGGGCTACCAACTGTTGGAAATCATCGACGTGGAAGCCGCCAACAACGGCGTCATCGCTTGGCCGTCCGGCGAGTTCCGGTTCCCGGTGGACATCGCGGTCACTGGAGACGGGCACTACGTTTTTATCGGCGACGGCTTTGACGAATTCGCGTTCCTGACGGCCTACCGTTATCCGTGAGATTTTTGTCAACGGATTCAACGGTTGCAACGGATTAACGTGACTACTCGACTACCCGACCAGGAGTGAATCATGAAACAACGAGGCTATCTCTCATATCTACTGCGACTCTGGCAAACACGTGATGGGGAAAAAGAAATCTGGCGCGCCTCGCTGGAAAGTCCCGGCACAGGGGAACGCCAAAGTTTTGCCGATGTCAATGAATTGGTCGAATTTTTGCGTCACGAGACGACGACTCAAGAGAAGCACAAATCGGAAAGGAGAAACCGCTATGTACCGTAAATTGTGGATTGTTGTTTTGTCTTTGTTGGGCGCGCTGCTGCTCGTGAGCGGCGTTCTGGCTGCGGCGCAACCGGTGGTGAACACGCCTGTTGTGACGCAAGCGCCCGCCGAGCTTACCCCCACGTACTGGCTCACCGTCACCACGACGAGCGATGAGGCTGGATCGGACCCCAACAGCGAGCGGTGCGATACGCACTCGCCCTGTACGCTGCGACGCGCAATCGATGAGGCGCGCTTTTATTCGGCGCCGGGCGAAGTCTTCCACATCGCCTTCGACATCCCCGATACCGATACCGGCTACGACGCGGTCAACGCTGTGTGGATCATCACCGTAGACAGTGACAACTCCGGCTTCGAGACGCACGCGTTCCGCGAATTTGGCGCCTACGGCCAGGTCATCATCGACGGGACGACGCAGCCCATTGGACGCGATCTCGCCGATGGTCCGCGTGTCATCCTGCGCGGCGATAACAAGAAAGGCGCGTTCAATCTCACCGGCGGGCGCAACGTCATCCGCGGGTTGGCTTTCCAGGGCTTCGCCAACAACATGGTGACGATCCCCGCCACCAACGAGAACCTGGTCGAGCAGAACTGGTTTGGCCTCAACGTCGCTGGCGACGACATCTACCTGCGCAACCTCGCCTATCCCGAAGACGGCAGCGGCGAGGCTGGCATCTACGCGCAGATGAGCGGCAGCAACGGGACGACCAACACGATTCAGAGCAACGTGCTGGTGGGCTTCAAAGGCGTCGCCATCAGCGTGCAGGGCGATCACAACTTTGTCCTCAGCAACACGGTGGGGACGCGCGCGGATGGCACCGTGCCCGATATACGCGCCGACCGCAAATGCAAGCCCAACGCCCGTTACAACAACTGGTTCCCCGGTGCAGGGATCGACATCTTCGGCGAAAGCAATCAGGTGGCCTACAACCGCGTTGTTGGGTTGCTGTGGTCGAGCAACGACCCGCTCAACACGCCCGATGACGCGATCTCCGTCACCGGCTGGTATCACCATGTGCACGACAACATCATCGGCCTGACGACCGACGACGTGCCCTTCGGGACGTGCGGCGAGGGCATCCACGTCGGCGGCGTGAGTGGCGGGCACTTTATCCAGGTGCGCGACAACCTCGTCGTTGGCGCACAGGGCGCAGCGGGCATCTTTGTCACTGCCGGGGAGCTGGGTTACGATCTCGATGCCGTCACCGTGCAGGGGAACGTCATCCTCGACAGCAAGGTGCAGGCGTTCGACTTTGGAAAACAAGTCCCGGCGGCGCTGCGGCTGTTCAACCCGGCGGCGATTACCGAGATCGACGGCGTTGGCGTGACCGGCGCCAGCGGCGCGGACAGCCTGTGCGAGGACTGCGTGGTCGAGGTATTCCTGGACAACCACGACACCGTCACCGAGACGTTGGAATCGCTGGGCACGACGACCGCCGACGGCGACGGCAATTGGAACTTCACCCTATCGCGCACGCTGGCGCTCACCGAGGGCCTGCGTACCGCCAGCACCACCGTCGCCGATGGGCAAATCAGCAACGCCACTGGCACGATCACCTACAGCGCGGGCACGACGACGCGCATTTCCGGCATCTACACGCAAACCGGCGCGCCTGAACCGGAAGACCCCCTTCCGCCGGCCCCGGAGCCGCCGCTGCCCGTGACTTGGCCCACCTATATGGCGCAGCCGACCGCGCCATCGAGCTTCAACACCGTCATCACCGTGGACAGCGCGGAGGATCCCGACGACAGCCTGAGCTATACCTGCTCCCGCGATCTGTCCGGCCCGCCGGCGCCCGCGCCGGATGGCAAGTGTACACTGCGCCGCGCCATCGTGGAGGCGACCGCGTTGATGGCCGAGACGCCCGCCGCGCGTCCTGTGCAGATTCGGTTCAATATTCCCACCACCGATCCCGGCTACGACGCGGGTTGGGGCGTGTGGGTCATCCAGATCACCGACACGCAACAACTCGATGCGCTGCCTACGCTCGGCAGCACCGATGTGGAGAAGGCCGGGCAAGTCGTCATCGACGGCGACACGCAACTCGGCGGGCGTGCGACCGGCCCGAAGATCATCGTGCGCGGGCCACAGAACCGCGACCTGGTCGGGTTGGTCGTCAACGGGAACAACAACGTGATCCGCGGGATCGCCTTCCAGAAGTTCGACACGGCGCTGCAGCTCAATCACAGCCAAAATATTGTGGAAGACAACTGGTTCGGCCTCGACAATCCGGGCACGGACCTCTACTGGCGCGACGCCGACGCGCCGGAGCAGGGCAGCGGCCTGGGCGGGATCAAGGTGGCGGAGAACACGGCGCAGACGCTCATCCGCAACAACGCGCTGGCCGGCTTTATCGGCGCGGCGATCAGCATGGACGGCGACGACGGTTTCATCTTCAACAACCACGTCGGCGCGCGCGCCGATGGGACTGTGCCAGAAGTGGCCTGGAATCGCTGGTGCCGCCCCAATGCCCGCTACTTCAACTGGTTCGGCGGCGCGGGCGTGGAGGTGCGCGGCAAGCGTAACCAGGTTGTCGGCAACCGCGTCGCCGGGCTGCTATGGTACAGCAACGACCCGGAAAACACGCCGGATACGGCGCTTGAGGTGAAGGGCGACGATCACCTGATTCAGGGTAACTTCATCGGCATCGACGCCGACGGCAAGGAAGTTGGTTCCTGCGGGCGCGGTCTGGTGGTGGACGCTGGGTTTACGCGCGTGCTCGACAACGTCGTCGTGCGCACGGCGCTGGAACCGTTCCGCATGGACGGCACGCAGACGTCGATTAACGCGCTGTACTACGAGGGCAATCTCTCCTGGGACAGCACTGCGCCGACGTATATGGAGTTCGGCAACCTGGTTCCCGAAGCGCGCAAGCTCTTCACGCCGTCGGTCATCCTCAGCATCAACGCGGCCGGCGGCAGCACCACCGTCACTGGCGCGGCGCATCCCGACGCACCGTGCCCCTACTGCCAGGTGGAGCTGTTCCTGGACGATCTCGATCCACTGACCGAGACCTTTGAGTCGCTGGTTCTGGTGCAGTCGGACGTCGATGGCGAGTGGAGCACTGTGTTGCCCTTCGCGTTGGGGCTGGATGAGGGCCTGCGCACGGCGAGCACCGCGCTGGCTTATGGCATCATCGAGAACTTCGATGGCCCTTCCACCTCGCGGGTTTCTTATGAAGTCTACAGTCGCACCGGCGCGATCTTGCCCACGCCGCCGCCCGATCCCGTCTTCCCCGCGCCGCCGGTCATCCCGGAGGTGGCCTACGCTGCGCCGCCGGAACCACCCGCGAGTTACGTCACCGTCATCACCGTGACCAACACCGGCGACCCGACGATCTCGCCCACGACGTGCGCTGCCGCGCCCGCCGATCAGTGCACGCTGCGACGTGCCATTGTCCAGGCGAACGCGCTCTCCGCCGCGCAACGCCCGGCGTTGATCGCCTTCGACATCCCCACGAGCGACGCGGGCTATAACGCCGCCGGATTCTGGAAGATCACCCTCAGCGCCACAGATTTACCGGTCGTCAGAGGGGGGCAGGTGACGATTGACGGCAGCACGCAGCCTGATGGACGAGCTGATGGTCCGAAAATCATGCTGTTCCGTAGCGGGAGCGGCACAGCCTACAAAATCCTGTACCTGGGCGATCAAGTCACCGAGGACGCTTACATCGTGCGCGGTCTGGGTTTCCAGAACGTGGAGTTGCGCATGACGGGCGGCGGCAACATCATCGAGGACAACTGGCTCGGCCTGAGCGACGACGGGACGGCCATCTACTTCTACAACAACGACGTCGTGCAGGATAACCACGGCTTCATCAACGGGAGCAGCGCGGGCGACAACAACCTGGTGCGCAACAACAAACTCGCCGGTTCGAAGCAGAACGCCATCAACTTCGCCAGCGACGACAACCTGATCGAAGGCAACACGGTTGGCCTGCTCGCCGATGGGACCATCTCCACGCCGATCACGGCGACGAATTTGTGCAAGCCGTCCGCGATGACGGATAACTGGTTCGGCGGCGGCGGCATCAAGGTCAGTGGCAGGCGCAATCGCATCCTCGACAACACCGTCGCTGGACTGCTCATCTACGGCAGCGCCACGACCACACCGCCCGACGCGATCTGGATTCCGAGCGGGCAGGACAACCTGGTTGAGGGGAACGCCATCGGCCAGGCGACGGATGGGACCCCGCTCTGGACGTGCGGGAGCGCGGTGGACATCGGCACGCGTTATACTCAGATCCTTTCCAACACCGTCGTCAACGGCGCGCCGAACGGCCTCTTCGTCAACGGGAGCACGATCTTCATCAACGCGACAACCATGCAGGGCAACGTCATCTCCAACACCGTGCCCGCCATCGAGTTCGGTGACGCCGTCCCCGCAGTGCTCAAGCTCTTCGCGCCCGCGCTGGTGACGCGCATCGAGGGCGTCAACGTGACCGGCATGGCCGACGATCCATGCCCTTACTGCCGCATCGACGTCTACCGCGATGACGACGATCCGGATACCGAGGCGTTGGTTTACCTGGGCGCGGCCTACGCCGCCGGGGATGGCGACTGGGGCTTCATTCTGCCCGCCGAACTGGAAGACGGCGAGGGCCTGCGCACGCAGAGCACCACGCGCGACTACGGCGTCGTCAAACACTTCGAGGCGGAGACGAGCAGCGGGTTGTCGATGCTGTTCCAGCCGCAGCCACTGACGCCGGTAGCGAGTGTCAGCATCACGCCGCCAGGGGCGGGGGACTACGCCATCAACGTGGCGTATACTTTCAACGCCAGCGTCAGTCCTGTCACGGCGACGCTGCCCATCACCTACACGTGGCAAGCCACCGACCAGACGCCGGTTACCGTCATGGGTGGTCCGAGCAACGACCGGACGTTCACCTGGACGTTGGAGGGCACGAAATACATCACCGTCACGGCGGATAATGGCCTTGGCAGTCCGGTGACGGGAACTTACAGCCTATCGGTCAGTGCAGAGGTGAACTACCCCATCTACCTGCCGTTGGTGCTGCGCAACAAGTAGGTTCCTACAAAGGTGCGACGCTCTTCAAGCGGATGTCCTCATCCGCCAGGCGCGTCGCACCTGATCAGTTCTCCACAATCCCGCCTCCCTCCTCCGTCAACCCATACAACTGGTAGACGATGAGATCGATCAGCCGGTCCGTGGCGGCGAGGGTGAGCACAGTTTAGCCTGGACTGCGAAGACTACAAAAGTCGTTGACCCATCGGCAATGCTTTGCCCAGGTTTCTCATTGTTGCATCACCAGCGGCAGGAAAACCTATAGCTTTTCACCGCCGTAGAGTTGGATGAAAAACGCGCCGCCATTGGTGCTCGGTATCTATTCAGGCTAGTAAACCTGACGAAGCCACTTATTCCCTATGCCAGGTTTGGCGTGGACTTTGGTATGCCAGGTGCTTCTGTATGACAAGATATTCGTGTTCCTATCAGCCCATTCCCCCTGCCCCCCTTTTTGCCCCCTTCTCCCCCGCCAGCGGGGAAGAAGGGGGTTGGGGGATGAGAGGGTCATCACCTGCCGCAGGGGTAACCTACCATGCCCCGTCAGAGCAATGCTAAATGATCCGGCGTTTGTAGACGAATCCGATGTAGTCGTGAATGTTCCAGTGCCGGTTGGACTAAACCTTTGGATTGACATCTTCTCGCCTTAAGGTACACTGCCTTCACGATTTTGTTGGATGAGAAGCGGTAACTTTTCAGCATGGCAAAAACAAAACTACTCAACTTGATTGAATCTTCCCCCGCTCCGGTGTTGACCGACGGTGCGATGGGAACGATGCTGCACGGGCATGGCGTCCCCTTTGGGACGTGCTTCGACGAACTGAACCTGAGCCGCCCCGCGCTGGTGGGCGACATTCACCGCGCTTACATCGAAGCGGGTGCGCAGATCATCCTCACCAACACCTTCGGCGCGAACCCCTGCAAGCTGGCGGCGCACGGTCTGGAAGATAAACTGACCGCAATCAACCGCGCTGGCGTGGATTTGGCCCGGCGCGTGGTCGCGGCGTCGTTCAAAGACGTTCTGGTGGCAGGCGACATCGGCCCCCTGGGTGTGCGTCTTGCGCCGTTTGGCCGGGTGACGAAGGAACAGGCCCGCGATGCCTTCGCTGTGCAGATCGCGCCGTTGGTGGAGGCCGGCGTCGATTTATTGGTGATCGAGACCTTTTCTGATGTGTACGAGGTGCTGGAGGCGCTCAACGCCGCCCGCGCGCTCTGCGATCTGCCGGTTGTCGCTTCGATGACGTTCACCCGCGATGACCGTACCTTGCTCGGGGATTCACCGGCGAAGGTCGCGCGGCGCTTGTGGGAAGCGGGCGCCGCTGTCGTCGGTGTGAACTGTTCCGGTGGTCCCGCGCAGCTTGTGCGCCTTGTCCAACAGATGAAGGAGGCCGTGCCGGAAGGACGCTTTTGGGTCAAGCCGAACGCGGGTTGGCCCGAACAGGTTGGTGGGCGGATCATGTACCCGGCGACGCCGGAGTATTTCGGCGAGTATGCCTGGGCTTTCTGCCAGGCCGGGGCCGATTTGATCGGCGGCTGTTGCGGGACGACGCCCGCGCACATTGCGGCTATCCGCGCCGCGTTGGACGCCGGCCCGCCCGTGGTTTGCGCCCCCCTCGAACGCGCGGCGACATTACACCCGGTCCACGCCGGTATTTCGCCGGATCGACCTTCGTGTCTGTCCCAAAAGCTGGGCGCGGGACAGTTTGTGCTGGCCGTGGAGATGGATCCGCCGCGCGGCCTTTCCACGCACAAGCTGTTGGCCGGCGCGACCCTGCTGGCCGAGGCCGGGGCCGATGTGATCAACGTGGCCGACAGCCCGATGGCGCGGATGCGCATGAGTCCGTGGGCCGTCTGTGCCTTGATCCAGGACGAGGTGGGCATTGAAGCTACGCTGCACTTTCCTACCCGCGGGCGCAACCTGCTGCGCGTCCAGGGCGACCTACTGGCGGCGCACGTCTTGGGCATCCGCAACGTGTTTGTGGTGATGGGCGACCCGACGTCGATCGGCGATTACCCGGAGGCGATGGACAACTACGACGTCGCACCGACGGGCCTGATTGAGCTGATCAAGAAAGGCTTCAACGTGGGCATCGATCACGCCGGGGCCGACATAGGTCAGCCGACGACGTTCTTTGTCGGCGCGGCGCTCAACCTTACACCGACGGAGCCTGAAAATGAGATGAAGGTCCTGCGGCGCAAACTGCGCGCGGGCGCGGACTTCTTTCTCACCCAGCCGGTGTACGATCCGGCGGCGGCGCGGGCGTTCCTCGACCGCTACGCGGAAAAATACGGCCCGCTGGACAAACCCATCCTGGTGGGTGTTCTGCCGTTGTACGGCGTGAAGCACGCGCGCTTCCTGCACAATGAAGTGCCGGGGATCACGATAGCGCCGGAGTTCTTTGACCGTCTGGAAGCGGCAGGTGCGGACTCACCGTCCGAAGGGGTGCGCATCGCGCTGGAACTGATTGCCCAGATGCGCGACTGGGCCGGCGGCATCTATCTGATGCCGGCCTTTAGCCGTTATGATCTCGCCGCGGAGATCGTGGAGGCCATCCACCAGATCTGACAGGTCGATGGGCAGACTCTCAACGCCTAAATATAACGAAGCTGCTCTCGAAATTCCTCAGCACGAAGGGCACGCAGAACACAAAGAATTTGAGTTTTTCTCTGTGAACTCTGGGTGCTCTGGGGCTATTTTCAGAGGAATTCATCATGAAGGGGGCGGTTCACCAGCGGTGGAATGAAAAATTTTCACCATGAAAGGCACGCAGGACACAAAGAATTTGAGTTTTTCTCTGTGAACTCTGGGTGCTCTGGGGCTATTTTCAGAGGAGGAGTGGTGATATATGGAACCAACACAAAATTCCTCTATTGTGTTACAGACCGATCACCTTGTGATCGAAATCGCCCCAGCGGGCAGTGTGTACCGCGGCACGCGCTTCGATTGGACGGGTTTCATCACGCAGGTGACGTTAGACGGCATCCATACATTCTGCGTGCCGGAGTCCCGCGTGCCGGGGGAGGGCACCGGCGGCGTAGGGCTGTGCAACGAGTTCGGCATCGAAGAGGTCATCGGTTACGACGAAGCGACGCCGGGCGAGGCTTTCCCGAAATTGGGCATCGGCCTCCTGGCGCGCCCCGACGAAAAGCCCTACAATTTCTTCCGCCCCTACGAGATAGTCGCGCCGTTCCCGATCCACGTGACGGCGAAGGCAACTCGCGCTAAGTTCGTCGTCGATCCGGTCGATTGCCGGGGCTACGCCGTTCGGCTGACCAAGGTGATCACGGTGAAGGGGGCGGAACTGACTCTTGCTTACACACTGGAAAATGTGGGCGAGAAACCCATCGTGACCACCGAATATGTCCACAACTTTATGGGCATAGATGGGCATGCGCTGGGGCCGGATTACCGGCTGCGCATGCCTTACACGATGACCTTTTCCGCTCCGCCGGAGCCATATACCGGGCAGGTGGCGCAGATGATGGCGATCCTCGACGTACAAGGGAGCGACATCCGCTGCCAGGCCACGCCGGAGCACCCGTTCTACTGCCGTCCGCTGGGTTTCGCCAGGACTGACGCGGCGCAGTGGGAGCTACTTCACGAGCCAACCGGCGTCGGGATGCGCGAGTATGACGACTTCGCGCCGGTGCGCGTTGTGGTGTGGGGCACTACGCACGTCATCAGTGCCGAAGTCTTCGCCGCGGTCAACGTCCAGCCTGGCAAAACGCAACACTGGACGCGGCGCTACGAGTTTTTTGCGTAAGGCGTTTTTCTATCGGCGGAGTTAGCAGATGGCTGTTTTCTTATCTGCTAAAATCTGCTGACCATTTTGCAGGAGTGCAACTATGAAAACGGTCGTCATTCTATCCGATTCACTGAACCGTCATTACCTGCCGATGTACGGCAACGACGGAGTGATCGCGCCCAACCTGGCGCGGTTTGCCGAGCGGTCGGTGGTCTTCGACAATCACTGGATCGGCTCTGCGCCGTGTATGCCCGCGCGGCGCGATATGCTCACCGGACGGCTGAACTTCCTCGAACGCGAGTGGGGTGGGTTGGAGCCGTTCGATATTCCTTTCCCACACTTATTGCGTGACCATGCGGACGTCTTCTGCCACATGGAGACCGATCACTACCACTACTTCCACGTCGGCGGCGAAAACTACCATAGTCCGTTCAACACCTGGGCTTTACACCGTGGACAGGAATCCGATGCGTTCGTCTCGCGGGTGACGTCGCCGGAGGAGCCGGAACACCTGGGACAGTGGCGCGCGCAGTACGCGAAAAACCAACTGGCGTTCAAGACCGAGGCCGATTTCTCCACGCCCAAGACATTCCAGGGCGCCATCGAGTGGCTCAAAGCGAACGCGGGGGCGGACAACTATCTGCTGTGGGTGGAAGTCTTCGATCCGCATGAGCCGTTCGACTGTCCGCAGCGCTATCTCGACATGTACGGCGACGATTGGGATGGCCCGCTCTACAACTGGAGCGGCTACGACAAGGTGGATGAAGACAGCGCCGCCATCCGTCACCTGCGCCGGCAATACGCCGCTACGCTCACCATGATGGATGCCTGGTTCGGCAAGCTGCTGGACGAACTGGAGCGCCAGAACGCCTTCGCGGACACGCTCGTCATCGTCACCACCGACCACGGGCATCTGCTCGGCGAACGTGGCCTGACCGGTAAGAACAACTGGCACGCCTGGAACGAGCTGGCGCGCATTCCGCTGCTGGTGCACCTGCCCGGCGACGTCCACGCGGGCGAGCGCCGCACGCCGCTCACGCAGAACATCGACATCATGCCCACGCTCTGCGATTACTATAACGTGCCTATTGAACATCCCATCCACGGCGAATCGTGGCGGCCTATGCTGGAGGATCATGCTCCTGCGCGACGTACAGCCGCGCTTTATGGCTGGTTTGGACAGACGGTCAATGTGACGGACGGACGCTGCACCTACTTTCGCGCGCCTCTCACCGGGGAGAACCAGCCGCTCTACCGCTACTTCCTCACGCCGGGTTCGTTCAGTATGCGTGACGTGTGCCCCTTGAGCTTCTACGACGAGGCGCAGTTGGGACTGTGGCTGCCCTACACCGACTATCCCGTCATCCGCGCCCGCGCCTACAAGCGCCGCAATCCCGATTGGGCCGACAACAGACTGTACGATCTCATCCGTGATCCGGCACAAATGCAGAACCTTGCCGGGACGGAATCCGAGATCGAGTACGCCGTGCTGCTTGTCGAAACGATGAAAGCACTGGATGCTCCAGAAGAGCAGTTCGAGCGTTTGGGCTTGGAGGCGGCGAGCTGATGGTAAAAGCGTGGAGACAAACATAAAGCCGAGGGTGTGCCTGCGCCCTCGGCTTTACACAAGGAGGAAGACCGACCCTGTCAACACAATCTTATTCTATCATAACGCCGCATGGCGTACTTGACGTAAACCTTACGTGCATCTTGCAAAAGTCTTACGAGCTGGCGAATTGGTAACTATTCAGCCGCCCTTGCCAGGTGGTGAACGGGACTTTGGGGAGGGCACATAATAGGTTACCCCTTCGGCAGGTGCTGACCCTCTCATCCCCCAACCCCCTTCTCCCCCGCAAGCGGGGAAGAAGGGGGCGAAAAAGAGGGGGTGTGGCGGGCGGCGAAGCCGCCCGCCACACCCCCACCCAAAATCCCCCT
>DAOOGN010000057.1:0-27617 GCA_035415725.1 Anaerolineae bacterium
GTCAGGATGATATTGAACACAACAGCGTGGGATTTTTACCGCCGAGAGCGCCGAGTTCGCCGAGATTGATGCTATTTCTCTGCGTCCTCAGCGGTGGAAACGAATTTAGCCGCGTGTCCAACATCTTGTTGACCAGTACCCAATCCGTGGAATCTGTGAAATCCGTGGCTGTTTTTTTTATTTCGACCCGCGAAATCCTGAAGAACCTTTATTCCCAGGGCAGAGGGATTTGAACCTTTTCCTGCTCCACAATCGGGTCTAATCCCAGATAGACTTCAATGTCGGCGCGCTGATTGATCTCTGCCGCCATGCGTCGTAGATGGCGAAACTTGATGAAAGACCAGTTGTCTTGCTCGAGGTTTTGCTGCAGGCGCGGATCGCGTTTTAGCTTCAACGCCACCAGCGCCGCACGACCGCCGGGAAGCACCAGATGCCGCCGCACCCCGCTCGGCGGCAGGGACGTCAGCAGATGGGGGCCAAGCACGGCCGTGGTCGTGCAGCGGAACAGATACAGCGGCTTTTCCCCGTCTGCCCAGATGATGTCCCAACCTTGAGTCTGGGTCACGTTGAAGTTCAGACGTTCCCCCAGGTGTCGCAGTAGCCCGCGTATCTGCCGTGTTTCTGCACGCCGCGCTGCCGCCAGATCTTCCGCCCGCAACCTCAGGTTCCCCTGCTCATCGGCCGTGGCATAAGCGTCGCAGCACGCTGCGACCAGCGCCGGTTCGGGGGAAAGCTCACCATGAAACGAGGCATACACGGCGCTTTCCAGGGTCGTCCGTTCCCACTGTTCCTGGAATTGCAAGAGACGCAGCACGCTTTCTTCGACGCGGTCTGCCAGCGGTTTGGCCGTCTTGCCTGCCCCGGCCGGCAGCCAAACGGTTTGGGGCGCGATGACGGTGAAAGCCGCCGTGTGGATTTTCTGGGGGAGCGTTGCCAACTGCGTTGACGCCGCTTCACGCGCAGTGATCAACTGCACGGCGTCGAGAAACGGCACCGACGTCGGTTCGCCGCGCCGGTGCAGAACTTGGGCGAGAGAGGCATGATTTGCCGCGGGTGGGGCAGCAGGCTCGTGTTCCAGCGTCAACGCCAGGCGATATCCCCATGGGGGGCATGCGATCCAGCGCTGCATGCCGAACCCGGCTTGCGCAGTCGCGGTAACGATATAGGCCAGCGCGGTGAGATCATCGTTGGGGAGAACGACGAAGAGAGAGGCATCCGGCTTCAAATGCGGGCTGAGGCGTTTGAGCGTAACGGCCAGGCTGAAGCGATACCAATCCCATTCCAGTCGCCGTCGCCCCAAAAAGGCGCGCAGTGAGGGATGAACCGCCTCCTTCCATAGCCAGGTCGCCCACAGCGCCGAAAGTGCCCAGAAGATCGCGTCCGGCGGTTGGGGCTGGATGAGCAGGGCCGCAATGGAATGAGGCGGGAGGGTCGGTGCGACGTTCTGGAACGGCTGCGCCAGGAGTAAATGTTTCTCTGTCGGACTCTCCAGCAATGTTTGCACTGTATCCGCCGGCGGGGCAGCCGGCGTCGGCGGATGGACGCCATAGGCGCGGAGGGCGTTTTCCATCACCAACCAGACGTTGTTCTCGATGAAGCGCTGCGCCGGACGAAAACTGCGCGGGCGCGTAGGCGGTTCGCCATAGGGTACCAAACTGCTGCCTTCGTCCAGAGCGGAGATGACGAACAGCGTCAGGATGCGTTGGATATCGGGAGAAGAAGAGGCTTGCGGCAGACGGTGGATCACGTCCATCAGCACACTGAGATTGCGCGGCGTGTACAGGGCGATCAGCTCCGCAGCCCGTTCCCGCAGTGGATCATCGACGCCCGCGGCACGTCCCAAGGCAATGTGATAGGCCGGCCCGCGCGGCGCGAATTGTTCCGCGTTGGCGATGTCTGGCGCGTCCACGGCGCCTTCCTGCGCCTCTGGGCAGTGGGGACAGCGAACACGCTTGGCGAAGGGACGCTGCATATCACGGTCCCAGGCAAACCATTCGGCTATACCGGGTGTATGGCAGGTGGGACAACGGCTGCGGTAGACGTCGTGGATGTGAGCTATCAGCGGTTGGTCGCCTTTGGGCAAGTCGCCTAACCGTGTGAGAGCGGCTTGAACTTCGGCCAGGGGCATGGGATTCAACGCGACTTGAGTCCAGAGCAGGGGAATGGGGTTGACGTTAAGGGCCAGCACGCGCCGTCCCAGTTCCAGCGCCTCACGAATGTAAGTGGCGTCGCCAGCGCCCAGTTCCACGACAAGATTGCCGGGCGCGGTGGCCGCCCCGATCGCTGCCCTGGCGAACGTTGCCAGCGTCGGCGCCCGGTAACGTGCCAGCGACGCCGTCGGCTCAAGCGGAGTGCCCGGAATCAGCGCGGGGAACGGTGCTTTTTCCATACGACGTCAAGCCTCCCTTTTACTGCGACTGGCTATCTCGGGATTTGTCTGGCAGTAACGATTGCGGTTTTGCTGTCCTCCATGTCCGGCGCGCCAGCCGGTACGTAAATACCAAAGTCATTTCAGGCGGTGAGGGTCCCCGGTGTGCCTGGATTGGGCGTCTCGACGATGCGATGCGAGGTCGTGATTTCTGCCGCCTTGCTTAACATGGCGTTGACCGGGCAGTACGTCGAGACGGATAACTCAATAGCGCGCGCCAGCGCGGTCTCGCTGACGCCCTGTCCGTAGGCGATGTATTCCAGGTGGATTTTGGTCCAGATTTGGGGATGCGTCTCCGCGCGCTCGGCTTGCACTTTGACCTGCAAATTGGTCATTGGCTGGCGCTTCTTCGCCATAATCGAGATGATATCCATCGCCGTGCAGCCGGCTAATCCCAATAGCAGAAGTTCCATCGGCGTGGGGCCGCTGTGGGTGCCATATTCTGGATGATCGGAGTCCAAGAGGATGGCAGGCCCATTCTCGACATCCCCCACCATGCGCATCCCTGGACCGGTCCAGGTGACTTGTACGTTTGCCATGATCTACTCCCTTGAAAATAGCCTCAGAGCACACAGAGTTTACAGAGAAAAGCACAAATTTATAGTGACATCTGCTCAATCTGCTGACGAGATTTTCATCCCTGGTTTTGTAACGGGATGACGCAGATGAACTTGAGAGGCGTAGCGCCTGTGTTTCGATACCCGTGAACCTCGTCCGGCGGGACGAGCAGAAAAACGCCCGGCCGCATGATGCCCACGTCACCATCAGCATGGGTAGCGACCCCTGTGCCCTCAAGGACGTAGATTTCATGCTCGTAGGGGTGTTGGTGCGGCGTGAAAACGGCGCCGGGTTGCAGTTCGATGACGCGCATAGCGAAGTTCGGCGCACCCTCTTTTTCGGTCAGTAGCCAGCGGATGCCGATACCCTCTTGTACTACCACCGGTGTCACATGGGAGGCTTCTTTGATCAGCATGAGCATCCTCCTCAAAGATGGTCAGATAGTCGTGAGTCCGGATGATGACTGCCGTCTACCGGGCTGACTCATCCGTTGGCGTTGTATTTTCTGTCACCGGTTGCTCCGGTTCAGGGAGTGCCGGTCCCGGTTCGGGAGACGCGGGTTCTGGTGCGGCAGGGGCGACTTTGAGGGTGGATTTGCCCCTCCAGGTGTAAATGCCGCTCCAGCCCGTTGCGCCGGTCGCAAAAGCAATCAGTCCCACGATGCCCAGGACAGCGCCTACCACGCCCTGGATGAAGAGAAATCCCATCAACATGGTATAAATGCCCAGAATGGCGCGGATGAGTCGTTCGCCGTCACCGATGTTGCGTTTCATAGAGGTCCTCCTTGGAAACAATCCGGTAGATTTATGGTCTGTTAGTCTTTAGTCTCGTAGTCCGGTAGTGATTTTCGACTTCATCCGTTACAAAGTTTGACTGCTAAAGCTTCAGAATGAAGTCGCGGATGGCCAGAGCCGCTTTGGCGCCGTCGCCCACGGAGACGCTGAGTTGGGCGGGATTGTCGGCACGCACGTCGCCGATGGCGTACAGCCCGGCGACTTTGGTGCGCATCTTATCGTCGGTGATGATGTAGCCCGCCGGGTTCGTCTCGACCAAGTCCGCCACAAACTGGCTATAGGGTGAATAACCCACGTAGATGAACACCCCATCGGCGGGGTAAAAGTGTTCCTCGTGGGTCTCTCGATCTACAGCAACCACGCCGGTTACGGTTTTGTCACCCTGGATCGCCGTTACCTGCTGGTTGAAGCGCATGGTGACCTGGGGATGGTTCTTGATGCGCTCCTGGAGAATTTTCTCGGTGCGGATGTTCGGTAAGAACCCAAGAAACGTCACGTGCTTCGCGTATTCAAGGACTTGCCACCCTTCTTGCAGGCCGGAGTTGCCCATCCCGACGATAATAACGTTTTTGTCTTTGAAAAGCGGACCGTCGCACGTGGCACAGTATGAGACGCCGCGCCCGAAAAATTCCTGTTCACCGGGTACGTTGAGCCTCTTGGGCCGGCTGCCGGTGGCGATGACCACGGTTTTGCCGGTGTAGACCCGTCCACTCTGCGTGTGAACGTTGATGACCCCTTTTTTGACCGGGGCCACTTTCACCACCTCGTCAAACTCGCTAATCTCCGCGCCGAAGCGCTCCGCCTGTTTACGGAACCGTTCCAGCAACTCCATCCCGTTGATGCCGTCCGGGAAACCGGGGTAGTTTTCGATCCTCCCGGTAGTCGCTGCCAGCCCGCCGGTTCCCTCGCGTTCCAGGAGCAGTGTCTTCAAGCTGTCACGTGAGGTGTAGATCGCCGCCGTTAATCCCGCCGCTCCACCGCCGATGATGAGCACATCGTACAAACCGCTACGGCCTTTTGCCTGGAGAGATTCTGGATTGATGGTAAATTCTAACATGCTGTTCCTTATGTTCATCCTTATCCGGCCTGGTCAGAGGCGCCGGGCTGGATGGAATCTTGGGTGCGGCGCTAACGCCTGACAGGCTTTGCAGCCCGTCATGGGCTATGCCAACGCTTTTTGGATGGCTGCGACGATCATCGCGGATGGAGCAGCGCCCTCGACACGTTCTTTCCCGTTGATGACGCTGAGCGGTACACCCATCACATTGAAGTGATTGGCAAGGTCCGGGAACTCCATGGCTTCGATGATGTTGGCCTTGACTTTATCGCTTGCCACGGCCATGTCATAGGCCAGAAGCGCCGCATGAGGGCAGTATGGGCAGGTAGGCGTGACGAAGACCTGAATGTCGACCGGTTGGGTCAGCCCACTCAGGTAGTTCATCGTCTGGGGATCGAGATCGGGATCTCCTATGCTGACACGTTGGATGCCGTACAGCAACGTTGAGAACTCATGGCCGGCGGGGATGCCGTAGTAGCGCAATCCATAATCACGTTGTCCGATGATGGCTATCGCCGGCGCCATCGTGATGTTGAACGCTTGAGCCTTCTCCGGCGCGGCGTCGAAGTCATAGAACTCGGCCGTGAGTTTCGGCGAGGTCGCCGCGACCTCTTGCACTAACTGCACGATCTCTTTGCAGTATTCACAGCCACGCTGGGGCGTAAAAACGACAAGCCGGACATCGTGAGTGAGAGCTGCCATCATTTCGGTGACGTTGCGTACGATTTCATCATTTAACAAAGCCATTTTTCTGTTCTCCCTAAGTTGATTTTCGCTACGTTATTCATTTTGACGGTGACAAGATTGGCCCTACCGCCCAACGTCCTCATTGTAACATAGAATAAATCACCGTCAAGAAAATACATTAATGTTCATCTTTTTCTAATATATTTCTCATAACTATTCAGCCACTCGTGCCAGGTGGCGCATAGAACTTTAGGGAGGGTGTATAAGAGGTTGGCATTTCTGACCCTCTCATCCCCCAACCCCCTGCTCCCCCGCCAGCGGGGAAGCAGGGATAAAGCAGAATAAAGAGAATGGGAGGATGCAACCTTCTTCCTTGCAAGCGGAGGAGAAAGGAGCAAAAAAGTGGAGGGGGATGGGCTAATATAGAAACACGCCTATCTCGTCATTCAAGAGCGCCTGGCATACTGCAATCCACGCCAGACCTGGCATAGGGAATAAGTTGCTTCGCCAGGTTTGCCAGCCTGAATAAATACGTTGTGTTGACATCAATACCTTCGCCAAAATCCTAAATGGCGATTTTGCACACAATATCTAGTGGTTTTTGCCCCTCGTTGACCACTAGATATAGGGCTTAAATACGCTTTACCGAAAATTGGCGAAGGTATTGGACATGCGGGTGGTTATGTCTATACTTCTCTCGCCGCCGAGAATGTGGCCTTAGCGTAACTATTCAGCCACCCTTGCCAGGTGGCAAACGGGACTTGGGGGGGGGTGCATAATAGGTTGACACTGCGGCTATAGGCGCTGGCCCTCTCATCCCCCAACCCCCTACAAAAATCCCTCTTCCTGGGGGGAAGGAGGGCAGGGGGATGGGCTGATAGAAACACGCCTATCTCGTCATCCACAAGCATCAGGCATACCGAAATCCACGCCAAACCTGGTATAGGGGATAAGTTACTTCGTCAGGTTTACCAGCCTGAATAGATACGCCTTAGCGAAGTAGAGATGGCGGAGCGAGGGGACTTTCGACGGCGGACTATGGCGGCGGGAGGTAAGATTGTACGATCTGGTGTTTTTGCATGCACCCACTGTCTACGATTTCCGTGAGCGCGCGACGCTGTGGGGACCGATTTCTGACCTGGTGCCTTCAACACCGGTTTTCGATATGTATCCCATTGGTTTTGCGACCTTGCTGGCCCACTTGCAGCAGAAGGGATTCAGAGTGCGGATGGCGAACCTGGCCGCGCGCATGGTGCGCTCCGCCCACTTTAAGCCTGAAAAGCTGCTCGAATCTATCGAGGCGCGCGCGTTCGGCATCGATCTGCATTGGCTTCCCCATGCGCATGGAGCATTAGAAGTGGCCCGCTTAGCCAAAGCCTATCATCCCCATGCTCCTGTCATCTGCGGTGGGTATTCGGCGACCTATTTTCACGCCGAGCTGGTGCGTTACCCGTGGGTGGATTACGTCTTGCGCGGCGATTCCACGGAAGAACCGCTGGAACGACTCATGGAGCACATTCTGGCCGGTACCACGCCCGTCGACGTGCCGAACTTGACATGGAAGGACCCCCAGGGGACGATCCATGTGAACCCGCTGACGTATGTGCCAGAAAACCTGGATGACCTGATCCTGGACTATCACCCCCTGGTCAAATCGGTGGTGCGCGACCGCGACCTGCTGAACTACGCGCCGTTTAGCCATTGGCTGGAATATCCGATTATGGCCGCGCTCACGGTGAAAGGATGTACGCAGAACTGCACGATTTGTGGCGGATCGGCTTTTGCCGGACGACACCTATCCGGGCGACAGCGACCGGCGTATCGTTCGCCGGAGAAGCTGGCAGAAGATGTGCGGCGGATGGGAATGTTGAGCCGCGCGCCGGTTTTTATCCTGGGCGACTTACGCCAACCGGGGATGGATTACGCGCGGCGCTTTTTCAAGGCCGTGCAGGGTTTCCGCGGCGCGGTGATTGTGGAGTTCTTCTATCCCGTGGAGCGAGCCTATATGGAAGAATTGGCGGCAGCACTGCCGAATTTTCTGGTGGAGTTCTCCCCGGACTCTCATGATCCGGTGGTGCGGCGCGCGTTGGGTAAGGAATACACCAATCGGGGGATCGAAGACACGATAGCGGCGTGTCTTGAGGTCGGCGCGCAGCGTTTTGACCTTTTCTTCATGATGGGGCTGCCGCAACAGACGCCGGAATCGGCGCTGCAAACGGTAGATTACTGCCGCGAGCTTTTGACGCGCTTCGATGCTGGCCGGCTGATCCCGTTCATCTCACCGCTCGCTCCATTTCTTGATCCCGGCAGCCGCGCCTACGAGCAGGCAGACGACTTCGGCTACATCCGGCACGCCGCCACATTGGAAGATCATCGCCGGTTGTTGTTGCAACCCACCTGGAAGCATATCCTCTCCTACGAGACACGCTGGATGGATCGTGACACGCTAGCCGACGTCACCTATGAAGCCGGCTTCCGGCTGAATCGGCTCAAGCGCGAGGTGGGGCTGATTGGCGTCGAGAAGGCGCAGGAGACCGAGGCCCGTATCGCCGCGGCCCGCGCGTTGATGCGGGAAATTGACGAGGCGCGGGCGCATCTGGATGAACACGCTTTGGCGCGCGCACTGTTGGCGTTGAAACCGCGCATCGACGCTGCCAACACCTCGACGGTGTGTGACAAGGCCGAGTTGGACGTGGATGTGGGATGGATGCCGTTCAAAGTGCTTAATCTGGCGCGGGTGGGGCTGGAGGGTTAGCCGTCCCTTGCTGGCGCAACGTCTCCCTGATTATTTCGAGCAGTTGCTTCATGTCCATCGGTTTGCCTATGTACGCATTGACGCCTGCCGCCATGCAGCGTTCGCGGTCCTCGGGCTTCGTCAGTGCCGTGAGTGCGATAATGGGAATGGTCTGTAATTCCACCTCACTGCGGATGCGTTGTGTGGCTTCTATCCCATTCATGCCGGGCATTCGGATGTCCATCAGGATCAGATGGGGATGGTGTTCGCGTGCGGCATCAATAGCTGCCGCGCCATCCGAGGCGGCGATAGTGCGATAACCTGCCAGACTCAGCATCTGACAAAGGACTTTACAATTCATCTCGTTATCTTCGACGACCAGAATTAACGTTTCCCCTTTCGGACAAGAGGTGTCGGCCGGCGGTTCGAGAGGAATGGGCAGCGTCTCGTTCATGGACTCCGGCAACGGCGTGTGCCACGGTAAAGAAACCGTGAAACGACTTCCCTGCCCTAGCTGGCTCTCGACGGTGATCGTGCCCCCATGCAGCTCGACCAGATAGCGCACAAAGGCCAGTCCCAACCCTGCCCCCCCATGTTCCCGCGTGATGCTGGCCTCAAGTGGCGTGAAGGGCTGAAAAAGCAACGCGATGTCGGCTTCGGCGATGCCGATTCCCGTGTCCCACACGATAAAGTGGGCCATGTGAGTACTTTGATCTCCCTTGACTTCCAGGCCAATTGTTCCATCTTTGGCGGTGAACTTTACGGCGTTCTGGAGCAGATTGTCCAGTATCTTTCTGAGGCGTTTTGCATCTGCCTGGAGGGTGAACACGTCGTTGTCGAAGGTCGTGGTGATAGAGAGTCCTTTGCTGTGTGCGACAGGTTCGATTTGGCGCAGGCTGGCCTGGCAGATTTCCTGGACATTGACCCGTTCTATTTTCAATTTGAGTTGCCCATTCTTGAAGTCAGAAAAGTCCAGCACATCGTTTAAGAGTTCCGCGAGATGCCGGGCACTTTCCTTGATACTGGTGGCGGCCTGCCGCTGGCGTTTGTTCATAGGGCCGTAGTGTTCATTTTGGAGGAGATCGGAAAACGCCAGAATGGGGGTAAGGGGCGTGCGTAACTCGTGATTGATATTGGCGAGGAATTCATCCTGAGTGTGAAGGGCGTGCAGGATCTGCACATTGGCCGCCTGGAGAGCCGCCGTTCGTTCTTCAACCCGTCGTGCCAGTGATTCCCGCTCGGCTTGCAGAGCGGCCTCTGCCGTCTTTTGCGCGGTGATGTCGCGGATGATCGCCAGCACGCTGTCTTCGCTACACTTGATCATGCGCGCCTCAAAGTAGCGCGGTGCGTCGGCGAAAGGAAGCTGATACTCGTATTGTTGTATCTCCTGGGTGTGCATCGCAGCGGTGATGTAGCTCATCGTCCGATCGGCGAATTCCGGGGAAAAAACCTGGTAAACTGACTTGCCGATAAATTCATCTGGCGGACGCCACAGATTGTTGAGTTGTGCGGCGTGGTATTGTAAGAAGCGCCCATCTATAGAAAGGCGAAACATCAGATCGGGAAGGGCTTGCAAAATAGCGCGGTTCTCTGCCTCACTTTTGCGCAGAGCGGCCTCGGCGCAGCGCAAGCGATCCATGAATTTTGAATAGGCCAGCGTGGTAAACGTGGAGATGCTGAACGAAATGAGGAAAGCGCGGATGATCGTCTCGGCTCTCAGTGACCCGTGGAGTAACACATCCGAGGTTATGACGATAATTTCCGTAAACGCAACCGACGCCACAATGACCACCATGGTGGTGGTACGCGTGCTCCATATCTCTAGTAAACTTTGGAGTTTCCGCCACATTGTCAATTCGACTCTCTCAAACGTGCGTTGGATTCTCTTTATGGATAGAATAACATCATTTCAACGGCGCATTGTTAGTGTTATATAGCGGTTTTGCGACAATTTGGTTAGTTTTAGGATAGAAATCTTTCTAAAAGTATACTACACTCTGGCAGATTCTGCAACTTGTGGCTGTCAACGAGTGCAAATTATGGGAAGACGCGCGGGCCGGTCTCTGACCGCACTCGCCTTGTACCTTGCGGTGACTCGGTCGGAGGTCGGCTACAGCTCTTCGATGAACGTATAGAAACACGCATGTCTCGTCAAGCGCTTTGCATACCAAAATCTGCGCACAACCGGATATAGGGAATAAATGGCTTTGCCAGGTTGACTGGCCTGCATAGATACCACTCAACTATCTCTATATTTAACTTGCAGAATAGGATTTGACGCCCCTGCCTATTGTGATATAATGAACAAGAATCCCAAGCTATGGGATGTGTCACTACAGATGTAGAAAACAATGCAATAAGCATTGCATTTTGTTGTTCTGTAATCCTCACCTATACCATTCATCACAGGAGAAAATTGCCATGTTGAAGCCACAAGTTGATTATGTTGACGTGAGTACACAGGTTACCGTGCCGGAAACAATCGTCAAGCGCGATGGGCGGGTCGTTGCTTTCGACGCCGACCGCATCGAGACGGCGCTGAAGCGTTGTTTTAACAGTCTCAGCCGCCGTCCCGTGATCTCTACCGCCGAGTTGACGCAACAAGTCGTCAACATCGTCGCGGCGAAGTACACCCAGCCAACCGTCGAGCAAATTCAGGACATCGTCGAGATGGTGCTATTGGCGGCAGGGGAGTACGAGGCTGCCAAGCATTACATCCTCTATCGCGCCGAGCGCGCCAGGCTGCGCGAGATGCGTCCGATCCCCGAAAGTGTGCGGGCGGCCTTTGCTGCAGCGGATGTCTATTTCCCTACGCAATTGCAGAAATTCCAGTTCTATGACAAATATTCGCGTTTCAACTATGAGTTGGGCCGCCGCGAGACGTGGGTCGAAACCGTGGATCGCACCGTCGATTATCTGAAAGAGCTTTCCGAATATCGGCTCCCTGCTGAGACCTATACGCGCATCCGCCAGGCTATTCTGGAAATGCGGGTGATGCCGTCGATGCGGCTGTTGGCAATGGCCGGGCCTGCCGCACGGCGCAACAATATCGCCATCTACAACTGTTCCTACCAGCCGGTGGAAAGTCTGGACTCTTTCATCGAAGCGTTGATCATATCGATGAGCGGCTGCGGCGTGGGGTATTCTGTGGAACGTCAGTACGTGGAGAATTTTCCGCGCATCCAGCGACAGTTGAATTTAACGCCGGCGCGCTTTGTGATCGAGGATTCGGCTGAAGGCTGGGCGGCTGCACTGCGTTTTGGCCTGGAGACCTGGTTTGAGGGTGGCGATGTCACCTTCGATTTCTCGCTCGTGCGTCCGGCAGGCGCGCCACTGCGCATCAAAGGCGGACGTGCTTCAGGACCGGAGCCACTGCGCAAGATGCTGGATTTCACCCGGGCGCGTATTCTGGCGCGCCAGGGCAGTTTCCTGCGCCCTCTCGATGCTCACGACATCATGGGCGCGGTCGGCGGCGCGGCGGTTTCCGGTGGCGTGCGCCGCACGGCCATGATTGCGCTTTTCGATCAAGATGACATTGAAATGAAGACTTGCAAAGATGGTGATTTCTGGCGGGAGAATAGCCAGCGTTGGAACGCTAACAACTCGGCGGTGTGGCCGGCGCGCTGGCTGACCCAGGCCGAGGTCGCGCACTACCTTCTCGATATGGTCGACGCCGGGCGCGGTGAACCGGGCATCTTCAACCGCCAGGCCGCCATCGATGCGCGCCCGGAGCGCCGCGCCGTGGCCGAGTTCGGCACGAATCCATGCGGCGAGATCAGCCTGCGACCGTGGGAATTCTGCAACCTTTCCAGCGCCGTCGTCCGGGCGGATGACACCTACGAGAGCTTGCACGAGAAAGTCGAGTTGGCGACGATCATCGGCACCATTCAGTCCATGGCGACCTTCTTCCCCGGCCTGCGCCCTCAGTGGAAGCAGAACTGCGAAGACGAGCGTCTCCTCGGCGTCGATCTCAACGGCCAGTTGGACGGCGTCGTCGCCCGAGACCCTGAGGTACAGGCGCGGTTGCGAGACGTAGTCATCGCAACCAACCGCCAGATTGCCGCGCAGTTGAACATCAATCCATCGGCGGCGACGACATGCGTCAAGCCGTCGGGCAATTCGTCGTTGCTGCTGGATTGCTCGTCCGGGATTCACGCGCGCTGGGCGCCCTACTACATTCGTAACGTGCGCGTGAGCGCCTTCACCCCCATCTACAAGGTGCTCAAGGATGCCGGCGTGCCGATGAACCCGGAAAACGGCCAGACCCCGGAAACCGCCGACACGTGGGTGGTGCATTTCCCGGTCAAAGCGCCGGAGGGGGCGATCACGCGCAATATGCGCTCGGCGATTGAGCAGTGTGACTACTGGCTGCAAAACAAGACTCACTGGACCGAGCACAATCCGAGTGTCACCATCACCTATCATCCCAACGAGATTCTCGATGTGATCAAGTGGGTGTGGGAAAATCAAAGCCGTATCAACGGCATGACGTTCCTACCGGCTTTCGACGCACAGTACGATCAAATGCCCTACGTGGAGATCTCCAAAGAGGAATATGAGCAGCGAATTGCCGCTTTCCCGACGATTGACTTCTCCAAGATTTGGCGTTACGAAGACAAAGACCTGACCACAGCGGCGCAGGAAGTGGCCTGTTCTGCCGGTACGTGCGAGTTGGAGTTCTAATTTACGAGTGTAGTGACGACTTCAGCAAGCGACTGAAGTCACATCTATTAATCTTGAGTTCTAATTTACGAGTGTAGTGACGACTTCAGCAAGCGACTGAAGTCGCTACTACACATCTATTAATCTTGAGTTCTAATTTACGAGTGTAGTGATGACTTCAGCAAGCGACTGAAGTCGCTACTACACATCTATTAATCTTGAGGAAGTTTGTATGGAATCCCCTATCCTTTTTTTGCGTGTGATGTCTTTTAACATTCGCTTGAATACGACCCACGATGGGCCGAATGCCTGGCCGCAGCGCAAGGACCTGGCGGCCAGCATGCTGCATCTGCATCGCCCCGACGTGGTGGGGTTGCAGGAGGTGTTGCCCGATCAGATGGACGATTTGGTGGCGCGCCTGCCCGACTTCGGATGGGTAGGGGTGGGGCGGGAGGATGGCGTGCGCCAGGGGGAGTTCGCCGCGATATTCTATCGTCGCGCGCGGCTGACTTTGCTGGATCAGGGGACGTTCTGGCTGTCCGAGACGCCCGACGTCCCCGGCAGTCTGGGGTGGGATGCGGATTGCGTTCGCATTGCCACCTGGGTCGCGTTACGGGACGTCGTCACGAACACTACGTTCTTTTTCTACAATACGCACTTCGATCACAGAGGGGGAAAAGCCCGAAAAGAGAGTGCCCGGTTGCTATTGAAGGACGCTCTCACGCGGGCGGGTACAACGCCGGTCATTGTGGTGGGCGACCTGAACTGTGACGAGGATGCCGCGGCTTACCGGCTGTTGACGGGTGGCGCGGAAGACATCCCGTTCCGTCTGTGGGATGCCAAAACACGATCGGCAACGCCGCACCACGGGCCGTCCGCCACATTCCATGCATTTACCGGCATCCTGCGCGAGCGCATCGACTACATTTTCGTGAGCACTGGCGTCCACGTTTTGCGGCATGCCACCCTCGCCGATTACTGGGATGGCAAACGTTATCCCTCGGATCACATGCCGGTGGTGGCAGATGTGGTGTTTTGATGTTCACCGCATGGGTGTTGTTTTGCTCCCTAAACCTGGAACTTCTATTTTCCCCAGGACGTCTTCAATGCAGGTCACGAGAAGTGTACCGATACCGGGCTGCAGACGGGACTTTGCGGATGGTTCATAATGGGTTGACATTAAAAGTATAAAAAATCCGTGAAAATCCGTGTCATCCGTGGCAAAAACCACCTGTGTACTCGGTAGCTATTTTGAGAGGAGGTTCCCCATGTCCCGAAAAACGCGGCTTGTTGTGAGTTTTCTGGTCGGTTTTGTAGTCTTGATCGGTGGGTTGATCGGCCTGCTGATCCATTACGAGCGTCTCCCCGAAACGCTCAGCCAGCACGAGACAATCGTGCTTGGGCAGAGTAGCCTGGTTCCCGGCAGCACGGCAGCGATGCGCGTCGTCGTGCGCGACAGCCGCGACGCAACGCCGCTCCCTGATGCCGAGGTCGAGGTGCGACTCCGGCCTGCAGACGGCGGGCGGGCAAAGGTGCTCTTCAAAGGGACGACGGACGCATCTGGCAACGTAGATGTAGCTTTCGCCGTGCCGGATGATGTGGAACCACAGCAAACCCTCATCGTCGAGACGAAATCCAGCCTCGGTTCCGACACGCTGGAACAGGCCGTGACGATCGAGCGCGACTTTCGTATCTTGCTGACCACCGACAAGCCGCTCTACCAGCCGGGGCAGATCATCCACATCCGTGCGCTGGCCCTGGGCGCGTTCGATCTGCGTCCCGCCGCCGGGCAGAACCTGGAAGTGACCGTCGCCGACGGCAAGGGCAACACCGTCTTCCGCAAGACACTCACCGCGTCCGATTACGGCGTTGCCTCGGTCGATTTCCAACTGGCGGACGAGGTCAACAGCGGCGCGTACAAAATCACAGCAACGTTGGGCAACACGTCCTCCGAGAAAACTGTCACCGTTGAGCATTACGTCCTGCCTAAGTTCGATGTGAAGCTGACGACCGACCGCACCTTTTATCGCCCCGGCGACCATGTCGAAGGCACGCTCAAGGCCGCTTATTTCTTCGGCAAGGACGTGGCAGGCGGTGTGGTGAAGATCGAAGGCTACACCTTCGATGTCCAGCGCGTCGTTGCCGTGACGTTGGAAGGGACGACGGACGACGCGGGCAACTTCGAGTTTAGCTTCGACCTGCCGGCCTACATCGCCGGCAGTGAGCTGGAGGGCGGCGGCGCGCTTTTCTACGTCGAAGCTGCCGTCACCGACCGGGCCGAGCACACCGAAGTCGGGCGGCTCTCGCTACCGGTGGCGCAGCAGGCGCTCGTCATCAATGCTGTGCTGGAAGGCGGGCAGCCCATCGCCGGTGTGGAGAACATCCTCTACGTGATGACCAGCTATCCCGACGGAACTCCCGCGAAAACGGATATCGTCGTGAGTGTTCAAGATACCGGCGCGCGTGTGACGGCACAGACCGGCGAATATGGTCTGGCGGAGGTGCATATCACACCGTCAAACCCGTCTCTCTCGCTGTACGTCGAGGCCCGCGATGCAACCGGCGCGACGGCGTCACGCAACTTCTACTTCGAGGGCCAATGGGACGAGGAAACCGTCCTCCTGCGGCCCGACGCGCCGGTCTACCGTGTGGGCGACACGATGAAACTCACGCTCCTCACGTCGGCGCAGCGCGGCACCGTCTACGTGGACATCATCCGCGAGGGACAGACGGTGAGCACGCGCGCCGTGGATGTGACCGACGGCAAGGCTGAGGTCGCCGTGGACCTCACCCCCGATCTCTACGGCACGTTGGAACTCCACGCTTACAAAATTCTGCGCTCCGGCAGCATCACCCGTGATACGCGTCTGGTCGTCGTGGACGAGGCGAACGATCTCGCTGTGACACTGACGCCCGGCGCGGACACCTACCGGCCTGGCGAGGACGCGACGCTCGACGTGCAGGTCAACGGCGCGGACGGCGCAGGTGTGCAGTCGGCGCTGGGTCTGGCGGTGGTCGATGAGTCGGTCTTCGCGTTAGCGGAACAGGATCCCGGCTTTGCCAAGCTCTACTTCATGCTCGAAGCCGAACTTTTGGCGCCAAAGTACGAATTGCACGGCTTCAGCATCCCGGAAATAATCTCGACACCCTATCCGGTGGACGATCCGGTCTTGCGCCAGGCGCAGGAGGGCGCGGGCAAGGCGGCGCTGGCGTCGGCGATCCAACAAGCGTCGCCCTTCAGCCTGGAAGTGAACTCTCACGAGCAGGCGATGTCGCGGGCCTACGAGAAACAGGCGAAGTTCTACACCGGCCTGGCAAAGGGGTTGTACGGTTTTGTTCTGCTGATTCCCCTGGCGATGATGGTGTTGAGCGGCATGGCGGTCTGGAAAAGCAGCCGCTTCTGGCCCAGCCTGGGGATCACGTTTGGGGCGCTGATTGCGCTGGCGCTGATGACCGCAGGAGTAATCTGGGTAATCGAGCAGTTCTTCTCGCGTGGGTCTACAGAAATTCTGTGGATTCTGGCCGGCGCCTTAGGGTTGTACGCGCTGATCGGCGTGATCGGCCTTATCGTGATCGCGTTCCAACACAAAGACGGCGTGCTCGGCATGATGTTGGGCCTGCTGCTCGTCTTCATCGTTGTGGTCGTGGCGTTGGTCTTCGTCGTGTCGCATGGCAACGTTGGTCCCGGCGATGGCGTTGTACTCATGGGTGTCCTGGCGTTCGCGCTGTTGCCGCTGGCCTTCTTGCTGCGCAGTGCGGGTTTTGCGTTTGAGAAACGTGCTTTCGCCTGTGTGGCTGCGCTCGGGGTGACGGTACTTCTCTTGGGCAGTGTGATCCCGTTCGCGTTGGTGATGGCGGGGGGCGGCGCGATGGGGGCTGTTGCGTCGCGCGGAATGGCGATGAATGAAGGTCTGGCTATGCCCGAAGCAATGTTTGCGGCACCGGCTCAAGTCTTGGAGACGGTCGTCGTTGAGAAAACGGTAGAAGTGCAAGTGGAAAAGTCGGCGGATGCTGCCGGCGGCGAGGCACAGACAGCCGGCGAACCGCCGCGCCTGCGCCAATACTTCCCCGAAACGATGCTCTGGCTGCCGGGCGAAGTGACCGACACAGATGGCGCGCTGCACCTCGAGTTCCCCGTTGCTGACAGCATCACCACCTGGCGGGTGACCGCGCTGGCCTCCTCGCAGGATGGTCGCCTGGGCAGTGCGACGGGCGGCTTGCGCGTCTTTCAGGACTTCTTCATCGACCTCGACCTCCCCGGCGCGCTCACCGTGGGCGACGAAGTGGCAATCCCCGTCGGCGTTTACAACTACCTGCCGGAAGCGCAATCGGTGCGGCTGGAAGTCGCGCCGGAAACCTGGTTTGAGCTGTTGGATGAATCCAGCAAGACGCTGGAGATTGCAGCCAACGACATCACCGTGGTTTACTTCCGCATCAAGGCACAGAACTTCGGCTCGCAACCGTTCCAGGTGACAGCCTACGGTTCGCGGATGTCCGATGCGATCCGCAAGAACGTGCGCGTCTTCCCCGACGGGAAAGAACTACGCTTCACCGTCTCCGACAGGCTCAGTCCGACCATGCCCGTGCAAGAGACGGTACAGATTCCGGCGGACGCGATCCCCGGCACGCAGAAGCTCAGCGTCAAAATCTACCCCGGCATCGTCAGCCAGGTGGTGGAGGGGCTGGACGCGCTCTTGCGGATGCCCTACGGCTGCTTCGAGCAGACGTCATCCACGACGTACCCGAACATCCTGGTGCTCGATTACCTCAAGACCACCGATCAGGCGTCGCCGGAAGTGCAGATGCAGGCGGAGGAGTACATCAACCTGGGCTACCAGCGTCTCACCACCTTCGAGGTGCCGGGTGAGTCGGGCGGTTTCTCGCTGTTCGGTGAAGCGCCCGCCGATCCGATGCTCACGGCTTACGGTTTGCAGGAGTTCGGCGATATGAGCCGCGTCTACGACATCGACCCTAGGCTGATTGAACGCATTGTTAACTGGCTTTTCACGCGGCAGGAGAACGACGGCTCCTGGCAGGGCGTGGAGGGCTTCCACGAGACGAGCCTGACTTTGATGACGGATAAGACGCAGGTGACGGCCTTCATCGTCTGGGGGCTGGCGGACGCGGGTTACGCGGGCGACAGTCGTACGGCGCGAGGCGCAAGCTTCCTGCGCGAGAGTGCTCCGCAGGTGGAGACGGCCTACGATTTGGGCCTGGTCGCCAATGCGTTGGTTGCTTACGACGTAGCGCTGGAGGGCAAGACCACCGGTGCGACGGACGTGGTGCTGGATCGTCTGGCGGGTCTGGCGAAGCAAGACGGCGAGGCCGTCTACTGGGACGCGGGCCGCGAGACGTACATGGGCGGCTATGGCAACAGCGCGCAGCTCGAGGCGACCGCGCTGGCGGCGCTGGCCTTCATCCGCGCGGGCAAGCACGGCGACACCGCCAATGCCGCGCTCACCTACCTGGTGCGCAACAAGGACAGCTTCGGTACCTGGGAGACCACCTCAGCGACGGTGCTCACGCTCAAGGCGCTCATCGCCAGCGTCAAGTCCGGCGCGGAAGATGCCGATGCGACCGTCACCGTCACGCTCAACGGCGGGCAGACCAAGACGGTGACAGTCAAGCTGGAGAACTTCGACGTGGTGCAGATGCTCGTCTTCGACGATGTCCCGCTGGGCCGCGAGAACAATGTCGAAATCGCTATTAAGGGCAAGGGCAATCTGATGTACCAGGTCGCGGGCAGTTATTATCTGCCGTGGGATAAGCTCTCGCTGTATCCTGAGCTGGTGGGCGAGGGCGGTGACCTGGTGAACATCGGTGTGACCTACGACCGCACTGAACTGGCAGTCAACGACACGGTCGGTGTGGACGTCGTCGTGACGCTCAACGAGGGCGTGGCGGACTCCGCCATCGTCGATCTGGGTCTGCCGCCGGGCTTCACAGTGGAAACGGAAGACCTGGAACGACTGGTGGCACGTTACCGGGATACGCCTGAAGATTATGCCTACGCCAAAATCGAGCGCTACGAACTGACCGGACGGCAGATCATCCTCTACGTGAGCGATCTCACCGCCGGGCAGCCGCTCGAATTCAGCTATCGCCTGCGGGCGCAGTTCCCGCTCAAGGCGCAGACGCCGGCGAGCACCGCCTACGATTATTACAATCCCTTGACGGTTGGCGAGCAGGCGCCGACGATGTTGACGGTAGCGGGAGGAGAATAGACGGCAAACGGGCAGGCCCTCCGCTCCGTCATTGAAGCCTGCCCTGTTGTGCAAACGTTCCACGTCACCTACGACAAGCGCAGCACGTGAAGGCTTTATCCCCGGGAAAATCACATTTCCGTGGTTAAAACTTTGGGGCGAAAAGAGTCAGGGCCCTTGCGAGACTACGGTGTCAGCTCGACTCCAAACACTCCGCCATATCGACCTCAACGGTCGTTGTCGGCGCGATGGCGAAGTTCTCGCCGAGGACTTTCAGTACGCCGGGCGAGACGAACGCGGGCAGCGACGGGCCGAGTTTGATGTTCTTGATCCCCAGAGAGAGCAGCGTGAGCAGGATAACGACGGCCTTCTGCTCGTACCACGAGAGGATGAAGCTCAACGGCAGGTCGTTGACGCCCACACCAAAGGCGTTCGCCGTTGTGTCCAAAACCGACGGTGAGGACGACGTCATCTTTGTCTTCCGGGAAACCGCCGAGCGCCAGCGCGCGCTCGATGACGGGAAGGCTTGCCAGGGATCGTCAGATCCCGGCATAGCGCACCAGAACCGCGGAGCTGGCGCGCCGTCCATGACTAACGGGTGTGGAATTTCCGCCACGACGTAGGAGTCGTTCAGAGCCTGATGATGATGGAGATGCTACGGCGCGTAAACCTCCCAGAGGCCGCTTGGATCGAGTTTATAAATCGTCTGGTTGATATCCTTGACCCAGGTCGTGATACCGGACGTCCCGGCGTCCTGGTAACTCTGTCGCCAGGTATCGAAGCCGGTTTCGGGGGCGGTGGCCCATCCCAGTTGATCGCGCACGGTGGGGTCGGTGCGCCAGATGAGGCCGAAACCACGGATAGGCTGGTGGAGTCCCACCGGCGGTTCGAGGCTGGGATCGCTTTCAGGGTCGCCTTCTTTGAATTTGTCGGTATAGAGCCGGTAGGAATGTCCTACCTCAGCGTTAAAGAAGACGTAGATGGATTGGCTCGGTTCCAGCCACAGCATAAAGCCGTGCTCGAAAGGCTGCTGCGCGGCCCACCCTATTTCCGCGGCGAAGGGGCACCGTTCCCCCATCGTGGCCGCCAGTTCAGGAACCCAGGTATTCGCGCACGGACCGGGCGTGGGCGTGACGCAGGTGGTGCCGCAGCCGCCGAGACATTCAGCGGGGCAGTAGTAAACCTCATGAGGCTGGCATGCGGGTGGTGTGCACATGACGTAGGGAGTCTTCGTCGGTTCGGAGGTGAGCGTCGGCGTGAAGGGAAGCGCGGTGGGGGTGATGCAGGTGGTGCCGCAGCCGCCGAGACATTCACCGGGACAGTAGTAAATCTCATGGGGTTGACACGCGGGTGGGGTGCACATGACGTAGGGAGTGGTGGTCGCTGTAGGAGTGTTGGAGGCGTGGGGCAGATTGCATGCCATGACGGCCAGCAGCATCACGACTACCCTCAAGAATCGCATTTTGCGCATTGTTTGCTCCTTGTGTAAAATAATCAATTCAGTTTGTCTGCATGGTGTGCAAGAGAGTGATCACGTCCGCCAGCGTGCCTTGATACGTGGGTGGCGGATCGATTTCCGCCATTTCCGTCGCCGCGCTGGGCACCAGGAACGTCCGGCAGCCCAGACGCGCCGCCACCATGTCCATTGCCTCGTCGCCGATCATCAGCGCTTCCTCCGGCTTACAGCCGACTTCGGTGATGATTTCTTGATAATAACCCAGGCTGGGTTTGGCGAAGTGTGAATTCTCGTAGGAGGTCACTTTGCGATACGGGAAATCCTCGACGCCGGCCCATGCCAGCCGATGCTGGGTGGCGATGGCCGGGAAATGGGGATTGGTAGCGATCACCACGTCGTAACCCAGGTCGAAGGCCGTCTGCACGGCTAGACGGGCCTCCGGCTTGGACTTCACATACTGGCGCAGCGTTGGGAAGACCCGCGTGTAGAAGTCCATAAAATGCGGTTCTATCTCTTCACGGGAATAGCCGACGAGAGGATAGAAGACTGCGGCGAAGGCATCCGCATTGGTGCGACTGCCGTCGTTAGCGGTGACGGCGTCGGAAGCCTGCATCACACCGGCCGCGAGTTTCTGCGGCGGAATCCACTCGGCCATGTGCGCCGTCAACAGCGCGAAGTAATGCGGAATGAATTCATTTCGCATATCATGTTCCAACAGTGTCCCGTCGAGATCAAAAAGGATCGCTTTGAAAGTCATAGGATACTCCTTTTCTATCGGCAGATGAAAGCGGGCTGAGCCGATAGAACACACCTGATCTGTCATAGACCGGCGTACAATTCGCCGTACTTGTTCCGCAGGTAGGCGATGTACGGCTCGACGCGCAGCGGTCCGCCGGTCACGCGCTCGATCAATTCCGGCGCGGTATACTTGCTGCCGTAGGTGTAGATATTGTCCTTGAGCCAACTGTGCAGTGTGCCGAATTCGCCCTGGGCGATTTGCAGGGGGATTTCGGGGTGCGCCTCCAGCGCGCTGTGATAGAACTGCGCACTGAGGATGTTGCCGAGCGTGTACCCCTGGAATGCTCCGCCGATCACCCCGCCGTACCAGTGCACGTCCTGCAGCACGCCGTCACGGTCATCCGGCGGCGCAATGCCCAGGTCAGCCTTGAAGCGTTCGTGCCATGCCTCCGGCAGGTCCCGCACGGCGAGGTTGCCTTCGAGCAGGGCCAGTTCGAAGTCGAAGCGCAGCATCACGTGCAAATTGTACGTTACCTCGTCGGCGTCGGTGCGGATGAGCGAGGGTTGTACTTTGTTGATCGCCCGGTAGAAAGTGTCCGGCGGCACATCGCCCAACTGCGCCGGGAAGATGGTCTGGAGCTGTGGATAATAGTGCATCCAGAAGCCGCGACTGCGCCCGACGATGTTCTCCCACAGACGTGACTGGCTTTCGTGGATGCCTGAGGACGCGCCGCCGGCGAGCGGCGTGGCTTCATAGGCTGGATTGCATCCCTGTTCGTACATCGCGTGACCGGCCTCATGGAGCGCGCTGAACAATGCGCCGCCCAGGTCATCTTCCTGGTAACGCACGGTAATGCGCACATCGTCGATGGAGAAGCCGGTGGTGAAGGGGTGGGGGCTGATATCGCAACGTCCACGTTCAAAGTCGAAACCGAAAGCACGGATGATCTGGTCGAAGAAAGCTGCCTGCTGCGCCTGCGGGAATGTCCGGTGCAGACAGGAATCATCCGCCGGCGGCTGCGCCATGATGGCGTGGATGAGGGGAACCAGGTGCTCGCGCAGTTCGGCAAAGACGGCGCGCACTGTCGAAACCTTCATCCCATAGTCCGCAAAGTCGATCAGCGGGTCGGCGATATGCTCGTAGCCTGGGAAGTAGTCGGCTAACTGGCGGCTGAGGTCCAGCGTCTTCTCCAGGTAAGGTCGCACCGCAGCAAAGTTGTTCTCCGGTCGTGCTTTGACCCAGACGCTGTAAGATTCCGCCGTGTGGCTGAAAAACTGGCCCATAAACGCAGCCGGAACCTTGGTCAGGCGTTCGTACTGGCGACGGGCCACGCGGATGAAGCTAGCGTCATCGTCGTCATAAGGCAGGCTTTCCTCCAGGGGACGCAAATCATCCAGCAGTTGGCCGATGGCGGGAGCGGTGAGTTTCTCGTGCGCCAGCCACCCCAGGAGCGCTGATTGTCGTGCACGGGCCGCTGCGCCGCCGGGGGGCATATAAGTGTTCTGATCCCAGTTCAGCACCTCCGCCGCTGCGCTTAAGTCGTGCGCTTCCTGTAAACGCGCTTTGAGTTCTTCAAGTTTAGGGTCCATACCATGCTCCTCTCTTAAAAATAAACCGCTAATCTCGCTAATCTACGCGAATCTTTCTGGAAAAATTAGCGCGGATTCGCGTGATTCGCGGTTAGAATTTTCATTCAACCGCAAAATTCTGCGATCTCTGCGCACTCTGCGGTAAACTCTCTTGTGGTCAACGGCTACCGCCGGTGGCCTATGACGGCGATCTCGCCGGACTTCAACGTGATATGCTCGACACAGACCTCGTTCGGCCACGCACCGGGCAGTTGATCATCGATCCAGCGCTGCACCAGTCGGCGCAGCCCGAGGGACCATCTGTTAAGGCTGACCTTCTCGACGGTCACGATCACCCGGCATTCTGAAGCCGTGAGGTTCACCGTGCCCTCAAGTTGGATAGGGTCCTTGAGGTTGCCCGGCAGGTCTAAATTGACTTTCTCCAGCACGGCGGGATCCACTTCGGCAGAGACGGATGCCTTGCCGGGGGTGAAGGTAAAGGTTAAATTCTGTACGCCCTCGACGTTCTCATCAAGAGCTTCTTGCGCGATGGCGGTGAGCGCTGTATCGGTGGCGATGAGGTGCACCCGTTCGTCCACCGCCAGGTCTTGCAGTGCAAAAATGTCATCCCGGGTTTCAATCTGATATTCTGGCAGGTCTGGTTCTTCTGGCATTTCTACAATCTCCGCAGGTTCTTTTTCAACGACGCCCAGCCATTTCAGGATCGGTCCAATGATTGGCCATTCAGGCAGGGGCGGCAAAGCCGTTGTGTCGGGCGCAGCATATACTGGCAGTGCCGCGCTTAACAACAGCATGCTCATAATCAACAGCCCAATGATTTTCCACTGTCTCATTTTTTCTCCTTCTAGCCAACGAATCCCTAGAGTATTTTATTTTTCCTCGTCGATGCCCCACCAGTACATATCCGCCAGTTTGCGGTGCTCCTGGTACAGACGGACATAGCTCTCGTGGCGGTGTGCATCCACTGCGCCGATTTCAACGGCGTGCAGCACGGCGCAGCCCGGCTCGATGGTGTGGGTGCAATCCGAAAAGGCGCAGTGCGGCACGTAGGGCGCAATGTCGGGGAAGTAGGCGTCGATTTCCTCCGGGTCCAGATCGAAGAGCGCCAGGGCGCGGAGTCCGGGTGTGTCCGCGACCCATCCGCCGACTGCCAGCGGCACCATCTCGGCGACGGTGGTCGTGTGGCGACCTTTGCCGGTGATGTCGTTCACGGCCATCACGCGCTTGCCAAGCCCCGGCTCTAAGGCGTTGAGCAGACTGGTCTTGCCGACGCCGGACGGTCCGATGAGCGCCGATGTTTTAGCTTTGAGATATGTTCGCAGCATATCGATGCCCTCTCCGGTCACCGCGCTAGTGTAAACCACGTTGTAACCGATGCGTTCGTAAATCCCAAAAAGAGCGTTAGCTTTCTCCAGGCCGACCAAATCCGTTTTGTTGGCGCAGATCAGCGCGGGAATGTCCTGCCGCTCGGCCCCCACGAGCAGTCGATCCAACATCTTAAGGTGGGGATCAGGACTGGCGCAGGCGATGACGAAAACGACTTGATCCGGGTTGGCGATGATGACCTGCTCCTTTTCGCGGAGGTAGCCCTGCCGATCCCAGCGGCGTGTCCCCCGTCCGGAGGACAGGGGTTTGAGACGCGCCAGCGCGCGCGTCCGCTCGTGAACCGCCTCGATGGTGACACTGCCGTCATCGAGCGTTTGCCACGTGACCCGGTCACCCACCGCCACAATGCTGCTTTCGCTGTGCTCCTTTTTCAGCCGTCCGCGTAGTCGTGCGACGACCCTATCGCCAGTTTCGGTCAGCAGGGTATAGAACCCGCTTTGTGCTTTGATGACCAGCCCTTCTTGGATATACCCTCCTCCTCTGAAAATAGCCCCAGAGCACCCCGAGTTCACAGAGAAAAACTCAAATTCTTTGTGTCCTGCGTGCTCTTCGTGGTGAAAAGTTTTCATTCCACCGCTGGTGAATGCCAGTTAATGTGGCATTCCCCTAAAAACAGTGTGTGTAGAGTGAACGTCTCATCAAGCCCATCCCCCCCCATTTCCCTGCCCTCTTCTTTCCCGCTGGCGGGGCGAGGAGAGGGTGGTGGAATGAGAGGGCCATTGCCTATGGCCGAAGTTTCAATCCATGGTGCACCATCCCCAAAGCGCCGTTTGCCACCTGGCAAGGGTGGCTGAATAGTTACAGCTATTGTACTATACAGTGCCGCTGGTGCAACCTTCGCAAAGAGGTATACTGTTTGAACGTTTGAATCTTGAAGCACTGTAACGTTTGGACAGCGGGCCATCATGAACCAAGAAGCGATCACCATTCCTGCAACCTGGCGTGCGCTGGATGTCGTCGCCTGGCGCGGCCCGATATTGATTTTCGGGGCCAGCGATAGCGGCAAGAGCACCCTGGCGCGTTACCTCTACGCGCGTCTGGCGACGCAGTATGATCGCGTGGGCTTTCTCGACGCCGATATCGGGCAGAATAGCTTTGGCCTGCCGGCAACATTGACCCTGGGCATGAGCCGTCGGCAAGGTGATCAGGGTTTTCCGCCTGTCGGACTGCGGCGGATCAGTTTTATCGGCAGCAACACGCCTGGCGGCTCTATGCTCGCCCTGGTGACAGGGCTTGAGCGCATGCGGCGTTTTGCGCGCCAGGTGAAAATAGACGCGCTGGTCATCGACACGTCCGGCCTGGTCGATCCCTTGCACGGCGGGCCCGACCTCAAGTGGGCGAAAGTGGAACTTTTCCGTCCGTGTACCGTGGTCACTCTGGCACGTGCGCTGGAACTCGAACCGTTGTTATCACCGTTGCGCCATCTGCCGGGCGTGAATCTGGTGGAATTGCCGGTGAGCGATGCCGTGCGCCCGCGCACGACAGAAGCGCGCCGGGCGTATCGCGCGGCGTGTTATCAGGCCTGTTTTGCGTCGGCACGGCGCGTTCCCGTGATTTACCGGCAACTTGCCGTCTTTCCGGATCGGGATTTTGTACCGGGGCGGTTGGCCGCTTTGGAAGGAGCAGATGGCTTCGCGCTGGCCCTGGCGCTCGTTGAAAGCGCGAACGATAACGCCGTCTGGTTGCGTACCCCGTGGTCCGGACAGGGGCGCATCGCGGCGTTGCGACTGGGGAATCTGCGTCTTGATATGGAGACATTCCAGGATGCGTGCCTTTGAGCGTTTTGTAACCTCGTAAGAATGATTAGGATGAAAGTTGTGAAGGGGTTGTGGATATTGCTGCTGGTCGTTGCCCTGGTGGGTTGCCGGGCCGGAGCGTTGCCGGGGACCCCCACGGGAAATTCCCCCGTTGTAACGCCGGCCAGCATTTCACCTGTGCAGACGCCCTTTGCCGCCTCGCCTGTGGCGACTCCATCTGCCGTTTCCTCGCCTCCGCCTTTAACGTCGACGATCACGTCAGTTGTGGGCGCAGGCAACACGGTCTATCTGCCGTTGGTCGCAGTGCCGGTGGCAACACCGACGCCGCTGCCTACACCCATCCCGCCTGCGACTCCCACCGCATTGCCGCCGCCGGTTCCCAAGCCGTCTTTTGGCGTGCAGGTCGATCCTAACACCAACGATTTGTCCCGTGTGTTTCGCTGGGTGCAAGGGATGGGCTTCGGTTGGATCAAAGTGCAGGTGGAATGGATGGTCATTGAGGAACAGCCGGGCAGCTATCGCTGGGTGGAACTGGACCGGCTGGTGCAGTTGAGCAACGATTTCGGGTTCAAGCTGTTGTTGAGTGTGGTGGATGCGCCCGGTTGGTTGAGAGCGGAGGTAGGCTACAACGGTCCGCCACACGATCCGGCGGAGTTCGGGCGTTTTATGGGCGTGTTGGCGTCTCACTACGCCGGCAAAGTCACCGCCTACGAGTTGTGGAACGAGCCAAATTTGCAGCGCGAGTGGTACGGCGAAACGCTCGATCCGGCGGCGTTTGTCGCGTTGACGGCGGCGGGTAGCCAGGCCGTGCGGCAGGCGGATCCCCAGGCGCTGATCCTCAGCGCTGGCTTGGGTGTCACGGGCATCGACGACGGTGTGAGTGCCATCGACGACCGCCGTTTCTTGCGTGAGTCGCTCCAGGCGGGGCTGGCGCAGTGGGTGGATGGGATCGGCGTTCATCCCTATGGTTATGCTAATCCGCCGTGGGAGCGCGCGGCGGACGCGACGCATACACGCTCGGCCTGGAACAACCATCCGAGTTTCTTCTTCCTGGACACGTTGGAAGATTACCACGCTATTCTGGTCGCAGCGGGTGTGGATGCGCAGCTCTGGCCGACGGAATTCGGTTGGCCGTCCATCGATGGTATCCGCGCCGCCGACTTAGCCGCCGATCATCCTTATCCCTATGCGATGTGGCTGACCGAACAAGAGCAAGCTGACTATCTAACCACAGCAGCGCGCTTGATGATCGAGCGTCCGTGGGTAGGGCCGTTTTTCGTCTGGAACTTGAACATGAGTGTCACGTGGGGGCCAGATCGTCCGGAATCACTGTTCAGCCTGATACGACCGGATACGGCTTTTCGCCCAGCCTACATCGCACTGCGGGTTTTTCAGCCGTGATGAAGACCGGCGCGGGTCACGTCCGCGCTGGTCATGCTTGATGAGGGGGGACGCCACCTGAGGGACCCCCGGTGATGATGCCGCTGAATGTGCGGGCTAACGGTAAACATAAGCCGCGTCGGGCTTGAAGCGATGTTAGTAGAATGTAATTGCGCTGGGGCGCGGA
>DAOOGN010000058.1:0-27213 GCA_035415725.1 Anaerolineae bacterium
TGTGCCCTCCCCAAAGTCCCGTTCGCCACCTGGCAAGGGTGGCTGAATAGTTACCGTAAAAATACAACTTCCCGCAAGCCAATACCTTCGCCAAAATTCTAAATGGTGATCTCGACCACCATATTTAGTGGTCTAATAAGGTATTTACCACTATGCGCAGTGGCCGCATTCAGCTTACTCCAAATTGGCGAAGGTATTGGCAAGCGGGAAATTGTTTCTTTACAAACCCTAAACGACGATACGCTGCGCCAATAACGCCAGTTTAACTTCGACTTCGTACCAACTGATTTCCGAAAGGCCGAGTTTATGTCGCAATGCGGTGTGATCCATGCCGGCGGCGAAATCACGGGCCGCACATGTCCAACGCACGATCTCAAACGTGAGACGGGGAATGCCCGCTTCCACAGCGATGCCCGTAAGCACATATTCCAGGTTGCGCGCGCTCCACGGGAAGAGAAACTGGCGTGAAGGATACTGTTCCAGGTATTCCTTCAAAACAGCGGGCCATTCGCGCGGTAGGGCGATGCGGCGTTCTTTGTGATGCCGCCGCGCTTCTTTGTAGCGCACCCACAGCGCCGGATGTTGAGCATCGGTCAGGTCAATGTGATTGACGTGGATGTTAACGCACTCGCTTTTCTTGATGCCGGTATGCAAGATAAGGGTGAAAAGCGTGTGCGGACGAGCGTCGGCTTTGCGCGCTTCACTGCCAACACGCAGTGCCTGGGTCACCGCCAACGCCGCTTCGATCTGGGCAGGAGTCAGGATTTCCGACAAGGGCGCGGTCACCGCCTGATGAATCAACGGCGCAGCGGGATCACGCGGCAAGATACCTTCCCCCGCCAACCAACCGAAGAAAACTTTGAGGGTGGTGATGCGCCGCTCCAGGGTCTTAGGACTACACGGCACACCGCGGGAGGATTCCATCCATTTGATGAAAGCCTGCAATGTCACCGTGCCGATCTCGCCGATGGTCTGCACAGGACTCAGATAGTTGCTCAGAATCTGCATGTCCAGTCGAAACGCCTGCTGCGTGTTCTCCGTGAACCCGCGCATCTGCATGTACTGCTCGAAAGCGCCCAGCGCGACGTTGAGAGGGGAACGGGGCGTTAAGTCTGCCGCCGGCGAGGCCGGCTTGGCCGCCGGCTTCGGCTCAGGCGACTCCGCCTGTGACGGCCCCTCGACTTGAAAAAGCGACAATTGCTGCGATTCGTGATCGTCGGACATAGTATTGCTCATTAGGGGTATTTCATTTCATACGACTACCCCACTCATTTGAAACACACCCTCTCCATTATAATCAATTGGGCGTGAAGGCAAGCCTAATTGGCGACGCCGGAAAGTCGCCACTACCCCTGAATTGACATACATTTTTCTTCTTTTTTGTGGTATACTGAGGCGCGAATGAAAACTTACGA
Organism: Anaerolineae bacterium; assembly: GCA_035415725.1. Lineage (GTDB taxonomy): Bacteria > Chloroflexota > Anaerolineae > B4-G1 > SLSP01 > DSWT01. The sequence continues at coordinate 1,416 of DAOOGN010000058.1, forward strand.
ACTTTGCTCTCTCTTTTGCTCTCTCTGAGGAGGTACTTATGCCATTGGATGTTGCCGCTATCCGGCAGGAATTCCCCATCTTCGAACACAAAATCCACGGTAAGCGCCTGGTATTCCTGGACAGTGCGGCCAGTTCCCAGAAACCGCGTGCAGTCATCGGGGCGATGATGCATGTGTACACCCACAGCTACGCCAACGTCCACCGTGGTTTATACACACTGGCAGAAGAAGCCACCGCGATGTACGAAAACGCGCGGGCGAAAATCGCCGGTTTCATCAACGCGGCGGATCCTGCCGAGGTCGTCAATGTGCGCAATGCGACGGAAGGGATCAACCTCATCGCCTACAGTTGGGGTGAGAACCACATCCATGCCGGCGACCGGATCATCATTACGGAGATGGAACATCACGCCAACCTGGTGCCCTGGCAGCAGTTAGCCCGGCGCAAAGGGGCAGAACTGGCGTATATCCCGCTGACCGATGCGGGGCAGCTCGATTTGACGGCCTTGCCGCCACTGCTGGCAGATGGACGCGCCAAAATCGTCGCCTGCTCGGTACTGTCCAACGTCCTGGGAACGGCGCCGCCGGTCACACAGATCGCTCAGATGGCACACGCGGCCGGCGCCCTCGTCGTGATGGATGGCGCACAGGCTGTCCCCCACCGTCCCGTCGATGTGCAGGCGCTGGGGGCTGACTTTCTGGCCTTCTCCGGCCACAAGATGTGCGGGCCGGGAGTGGGCATCCTGTGGGGACGCCGTGAGTTGCTGGAAGCGATGCCACCCTTCCTCTATGGGGGGGATATGATTCGCACCGTCAAACGTGACGACGCGAAGTGGAACGACGTGCCTTACAAGTTCGAGGCCGGTACCCCGGCCATCGCCGAGGTCATCGGCCTGGGCGCAGCCGTGGACTTCCTCAGCGCCATCGGCATGGAGGCCATCTATGCCCACGAACAGGAAATCGTCACCTATGCGCAGACGCGACTGTCCGAGCTACCCACCCTGCACATCCTCGGCCCTGCCGAGCGCGGCGGCGTGATCTCTTTTTGGCTGGAGGGCATCCATCCGCATGACATTGCTGCCATCCTCGACGAGGACGGCGTCTGTGTGCGCGCCGGACATCACTGCGCACAGCCGCTCCATGAGCGGTTTGGTCTCGCTGCCAGCACGCGCGCCAGCTTCTACATTTACAACGGCAAGGATGACGTAGATGTGTTGGTCGAGGCCCTGCACAAGGTTGTACGGCTTTTGGGAAGATGATCAGGATTTATAGAGGAATTCATCATGAAGGGGGCGGTTCACCAGCGGTGGAATGAAAACTTTTCACCACGAAAGGCACGCAGGGCACAAAGAATTTTTGTTTTTCTTTGTGAACTCTGGGTGCTCCGAGGCTATTTTTAGAGGAGAAATGGATGGGCAGTGATCTTTACCGTGAGCAATTGTTGGACCACTATCACAACCCCGAAAACTTTGGGGTGCTCGAGGACGCCGATGTCGATATCGAAATGGATAATCCCACGTGCGGGGATATGATTCGCCTGACGGCTCAACTGGATGCAGAAGGCCGCATCAGCAAAGTCATGTTCGAAGGCCAGGGCTGCGTCATCAGTATGGCCTCAGCGTCGATGTTCACCACGGAGATCGTGGGCAAGACGCCCGCAGAAATCGCTCAGATGGGATTGCCGGAGATTGAGGAGATGATGGGGGGCGTGCGCCTGAGCATGGGGCGGGTGAAGTGTGCGCTATTGCCGCTTAACGCGATGAAACTCGGCCTCAAGGAAGCCGGCAGGTTGTAGAACAGTCTGGTAGTTGTTAGTCCATGAGTCAGACAATCGCAAGTCAGGCGCTTGAAACAGGCGTCCAACCTATATCATAGGGCTTACGCAAATTTCCGTTATGCACTCTCCCCAAAGTTCCGTTCGCCACCTGGCAAGGGTGGCTGAATAGTGACTGTTTACCTATAAGGTAATTCTGGCACCATAACAGCACGTTCAATTCTTACCGGAATGACTTCAGGAATGACGTTTTGGACGGTCACCTCATCAGGAACGTCCACCACCGGGATAATGGTATAGTCTCCGGGCATCAAGTTGCTCAGGTCCACAACGACGTTGACATCCGTGGCCTGCAAATGTTCCATGATGGCTAATGGCCCATTCAAAATCAGCACCACGGATTCAGTGCCGACGGTGGCTGTCATGCCATGGGTCAAACCGCGAACGGTCGGCGTTACTGCCAGCGTCAGGCCAGTTTGAATAGCTTCAATTGTCAGGCTGACGGTGACATAGGGGCGCGGCGGTGAAACGAGGGACAGTCCCTCCGGCATCTGCAAGGCCACGGTCGTCGTCATACTTTGGGTCAACGCCTCCAGGCTAACCGGCTGCGTTTGCAGGTAGCCGGGCGCCGCACGCACTACATCCACACGCCCCAAGACCTTGACAAGCTGGGGATCGACCATGAGATTGGCAATGCGGTAGCCGGGCGCCGGTTGCCCTTCCCAAGCCACCGTCACGGCCAGATCGCGCACATACCCCAATTGAGAGATGGGTACGTTGACCGTCACCGCTTTGGGGATCGCCTCAACATTGGAGACGGGGTGTTCGTTTTGATCCACAAGCAAGGGTTGATAGTCCCCTTTGACATCACTCTGTTGCCCCTGCACATTAACCGTGACCTGCGCCTGGGTTACACGGGCCACGCGGGAAGATGGGCCACGCACACGCACCGTCTGCGGGACGACGAGGGGAGTCTCGGCCTTGTAGCCGAAAATCGTGGTGCCCTCCAACCGCGTTGTGACCGTTATTTCCTTCTCCGCAATGCCTTCGACCGTAAGCAACACTTCGGCCGGCGTGACTTTCAAAACCTGAACGGGCGACACCTGCACATCGACGTGCACCGGCAACGTTAACGTCCCCGTCGTCACTCCCCGGAGATCGATATAGGCCCGGATATCCTCGAGGCTCAGGCTGCTCCAGATCGACTTGGGAGCGCGCAGTTCAACCCGCACGCGCGTTCCATTGAGGTCATAAGCCACCATGCCATCGGCCAGGTTGAGGGTCTCCACCGGCACCGACTGGCTGAAGGGGCCTTGCTGCGTAGGGTCCTCTGTTTCGGTCGCCACGGCCCAAAAGAAGAAGGCCAACAGCAACGAGATCAAGAACAGCCCCACATTCTGCCCTAGCCAACGGTTCATAGGAAGGTTCCCCCTTCAATTTCTCGCGTTGGTTTTACCACGTGACGGTGCAGGTGATGCCATATACCCGGGGTGCGCTTGACCTCGGGGAGTAGGAAAGCGCGCAGGATGGAATCCAGACGCCGGGTATCAATGTCGCGGATGATACGTCCGTTATGGGTGACCGAGATCGTGCCGCGTTCTTCAGAGACAACGACGGCCACCGCGTCTCCTTCCTCAGTCGTTCCTAACGCGGCGCGATGTCGCAGCCCCAATTCACGATCTGCCAGAAAAGCCGTCGTCAACGGCATGACGCAACCCGCCGCTGCGAGGCGGCCACGGCGTATGATGACCGCACCATCGTGCAGGAGCACGTGATGGTCAAAAATGGAGGTCAGCAATTCAAAAGTGACCTCGGCGTCGAGAGGCACGCCGGTGTCAATATACTCCTGCAAGCCGGTCTGACGTTCAAAAACGATCAAGGCCCCGATAGAGTTCGTCGCCATAAAGCTGACGGCTTTGACCACGTTACCAATCATCCGCGCCAGCTTTTCATTGTCGTGCGGCACGGTGAACAGCAGGCGATTGCGTCCCAGTTGTTCCAAAGCGCGACGCAGTTCCGGCTGAAAGAGCACCGGAATCGCCACCAATAACGCCGGCAGTAATTTGTCAATCAGCCACGTAAAAGCACGCAACGGCACCAGGCGCGTGAGTAAGGCCAAAGAGATCAGCAGGGCCGTGATCCCCCGTACTAAGGGAACGGCGCGGGTCCCTTTAATCGTATAGAAAATAATATAGAAGAAGACGGCAACGATCAGTATGTCTAAGCCATCAACCCACGATATGCGTTCCAACAACCACGTCAAGTTCCACATATTCACTCGCAGCTATGGCACCTTCCCCTCAGCGCCACGGGGCGGTGGCGGCTCGCGCCCGGCAATCTCACGGTAGAGGGCGACGTAATCCGCTCGGTGCGGTGGATCCAAGGCCAGGATCGCCGTGATCGTCTTAATCGCGGCGCCCTTTTGCCCGGCGTCAAGTTGCAGATCCCCCAACACATCCAGATGTTCCAACGCCTTCTCGCGCTGACCGAGATTCAAATACAACTGTGCGCCTCTGGCGCGCAAAGGAATACTGTCGGGTTCGTTGCGAATCAGGTCTTCCAAAATTGCCAGCGCCCGGTCGACGTTCCCGGCTTCCAGATAAAGCCGGATCAACTTGTCCAGGACATTCAAGCCCAAATGCGGACGACCGGTACGGGGGTAGAGATGGAAGAGGGCTAAATGGGCACGTTCGTCGTCGGGAGCCAGGCGCAGGATTTCCTCGTTACTTTTGATCGCCGCCAGCCAATCCAGGCGCTGCAAATCCAAATCGGCCATCTTGTGCAAGATACGCACTTCCCACCGCGCCTCCGGTGTTCCACGCGGCGTCAAACGCAACGCCGCGACGTACACATCGCGGGCCTGATCCGCCTGCGCCAACTGGTAATACGTATCCGCCAACTGTAGATACTGACTCAGCGCCTCATCAAACTGACCGCATTGGACCAACAACTCGATCACATGGTTGTGGACTATCACATCAAGAGGAGAAGATTGCAAAACTTCACGGTAGGTGGCTAACGCTTCTAAGACCTGCCCACGCGCCTCATAGGTACGCGCCAGGGTGTAAAGTTTGGCTACCGCTTCCTCTATATGCCCGGATTCCTGGAGCAACGTTGCCAGAAGACAGTGCAACGGCAGATAGTACGGAAATTTACTGAGCGTATGGAATAATTCTTCAAAGGCGTTGTAGGCTTTTTTTTGACGATGGTATTCCTGCACCAGCGCCACGGAACGCAACATGCTCGCCCAGCCCGGCAGGCTGACCAATTCGCCCAGGCTGAGCATGATGCCCGAACGTGCCATCTCATTCAAACGCCGGCGCGCCTCCAGGGCTTTATCCTCCCATCCTCGACGGCGCAAAAAATCATCCAGCGATTGACACAAACGTTGCATGGAATCGACATCGTCAGCCTTGACCAGATTTTGCGCTACGCTCTCATAGACGGAGATGAGGTCGGCGGTCTGCGCCGGCTCAACCGTTGCCAGATCGACGATTTTTATCGCTTCCCAGAAATGTTTCAATGCTTCGGTAAAGTCCCCCTGAGCCTGGTAACATTCTCCCAAAGCGAAATGGCTGCCCAGCATGTATTCAGGGTCTGTCAGAGACTTCAACAGCGATCCAATGGCCTCGGCAAAGCGCATCTGTTCTTTATACAATAATCCAAGATTGAACTGGATCGAAACCATCGACACGCCGGCCTGGGTCAATTGCTCGTAAGTCTGGAGCGCCGCGGCTAAATCCCCGCGTGTTTGCGCATCCACGGCTTTGCCGATCAACAGATCAACCTCCATCTGCGAAATACCCTGAATTTGTGGCTTATCTTCGGCGAAAATCGACTCGGCTAACATCGCCAGCGCATGTTGCTGGGCGATATCCGCCGGACTGCCTTCGTCGCCCGAGGCCACGTCCGTCTCCTCGGTCAAGGCCTCGCTGTCGGAAAGGAAAGGCGGTTGGGGCACCGGCCGTTGACTTTGCAGCAACATCATCGTCTGCCCAATGCGTGGCTCATGAGGAATGAAGCCTTGCATCTGCCGGCAGATGTCGATGGCCCAATCGGGGTGGGCAGTCTGGTACAAATACGCCAACCACATCGCCGCCAATACGGCTTTGTCCACCTGTTTTTGTGCTTGATAGTGCTGCCAAAGCTCACGCCATGTTTTGTCATTTTGAGGCTGCAAGCGCAAGGAGGCTTCGTAAGAGGTCGCCATCTTACTCGCCAGGTTCTGTTTGCCATAACGCAGGCCGGCTTCGTGATACATCTCGGCGGCCTGCGCTATTTCACCGACCCGCTCCTGAATCTCGGCGATGCGTTCGTAGGGGCCTGGATCGGAGGGGTTCAACGTGGTCAGCCGTTGATAAACTTCGCGGGCTTCTGTCAGCTCCTCCGCATTGAACAACGCCCAGGCATGCCCCATGAGAGCCGAGACATCGTCAGGAAACTCGGCCAGGGCGCGCCGATAGAACCGTACTGCCTCGTCCCACTTTTCATCCCAGACACAGTCGTTAGCTCTTTGGATAGCCTCATCAAAACGTAAGCGATTACCGGCCAAAGTGCACCCCCTGTTCAAGCATCAGCAACAGCCATCACGGCATCCTGGCGCAGGTGCGCCTCAATCTTTGCCAGGATACTCGAACCCTAATCTTTGTCCAGCACCCAGAGCAGAATGGCCTTCTGCGCGTGGAGCCGATTTTCAGCCTGATCGAAAAGCACCGAGTGCGGCCCATCGGCCACCGCGTCGGTGATCTCCTCACCGCGATGGGCGGGAAGGCAGTGCATCACGATGACGTCCGCCTTGGCGCGCGCCAGCTTGGCCTCGTCCACGCGATAGGGGGGAAAGAGCTGGCGGCGGCGTTCTGCTTCGGCCTCTTGCCCCATAGAAGTCCAGGTATCCGTGTAGATGACGTCGGCATCCTGCACGGCGGCCAGGGGATCCTCTGTCGCTGTGATTGTGGAGCCACTTTGCGCCGCCAACCGTCGCCCCATATCCCAGATGGCAGGATGCAGACCATAGCCTTGCGGCGTAGCGATGCTGAAGTCCATCCCCAGCAACGTCGCGCCATAGAGCAATGAGGTAGCGACGTTGTTGCCATCGCCCACATACGTCAGCTTCTTCCCTTTGAAGCTGCCTTTGTGCTCCAAAATGGTCAAAAAGTCGGCCATGCCCTGGCACGGATGGGAATAGTCCGACAGCCCATTGATCACCGGCACTGTGGCATACTTCGCCAGCGCCACCACATCTGCATGCGCGAAGACGCGGGCCATCACCACGTTGACATACCGCGAGATGACGCGCGCGACGTCGGCCACGCTCTCCCGCTTACCCAACTGAATCTCATCCGGCGAGAGATAGAGCGCATGGCCGCCCAGTTGCAGCATCGCCACGTCGAAGGAAACGCGGGTGCGCAGGCTCGGCTTCTGAAAAATCATCCCGAGCACCTTGCCCTTGAGATAGGGCGTCTCTTCGCCCGCCTTCCACGCGCTCTTGAGGCGCACGGCCACATCGAGGATATGACACATTTGCTCTGGCGAGAGATCGGCCAGGGTCAAGAAATGTTTCATCGTAGGGACTCCTTTCATCATGTTGTCTGCAGCTAGCCTGGTTTCATTATCCCTAAGTATACCACGAAGGACATTTACAGGAAAAGCGTGTCCAGCATAGAGGCGTGTTTCCAGGATGATCCTTGCGCCTGAAGAGCTGTGACCGGTCTCCGGCCGAGCCACCGCAGAGCACAGACAGGCGCGGTCAGAGACCGGCCCGAGCGTCTCCCTATCATTTGCCCTATACCCAATAGTTACGTTGGCGTTTATTAGCCCTGGTGCTATACTTTCTCTATGTATCAAAGATCATCTTTTTTAGGAGGAAACAATGGTCAAAGCAGGTTTGATTCTTGGCGCAGTAATGTTAGTTCTGGGAATTGGCGGCAGTCTGATCACGCCGCTCTGTGTCCCATGCATTGCCCTGCTGGCAGGCCTGGGTGCCGGATACCTGGCCGGCGTCTTTGAGAAGTCGGCGACCTCCGGTGAAGCGGCCAAAGTCGGCGCAATTGCGGGGGTGATTGGCGGCGCCGGCGCGCTACTGGGGCAGATCGTCGGCGGCATTATCAATGCCCTCGTCGTCAAGCCGGAAGGCGTCGCCGATATTATGAAACAACTTAACCTGCCTGTTGCCAGCGATCCGAGTCTCTATTACATCAGCTTCATCGGCGGCGGCGTGTGCTTCGGTGTAGTCGATGTCGTGCTCATGGCCGGGCTGGGTGCGCTAGGCGGTCTCCTTTGGTATCAGATCAGCGGCAAGGACAATGCAGCCGTTTGACCCTTTCCACGTTCAAAACGAGTTCATTCCCGGAGAAAGATCATGGCTGAACAAAAGCTGATGTGGATCGAAGAGGAAGTCAATGCACTGAAGGAAAGCGGGCTGTTCATTAACTTGCGCACTATCGACTCCCCTCCCGGCGCGTGGATGACGGTGGATGGGAAACGTGTGCTCAACCTCTGCACCAACAACTACTTAGGTCTCGCCGACGATACACGCCTGAAGGACGCCGCCAAAGCCGCCATCGACCGTTTCGGCGCGGGGCCGACGGCAGTGCGTTCTATCGCCGGGACACTTTCGCTCCACGAGGAACTGGAACACACGGTGGCCGAGTTCAAGCGCGTGGAGGACGCCCTTTACGTGCAGGCCGGCTTCGTCGCTAACCAGGCCGCGATCCCCCCGCTCGTCGGCAAAGAAGACGTCATCTTCTCGGACCGGCTGAACCACGCCAGCATCATCGACGGCGCACGGTTGAGCCGTGCCAGGATCGTCGTCTACGAGCACTGCGACCCTGCCGATTTGGAGGCGAAGGTCAAGGAATCCCTGCCGCAGTACCGACGTGGGCTGGTCGTCACCGACGGCGTCTTCTCGATGGACGGCGACGTCGCGCCACTGGACAGGATTTACGAGGTGGCGGAACGCTACGGCCTGCTCACCATGGTCGATGATGCGCATGGCGAAGGTGTGCTCGGCCACGGCGGGCGCGGCATCGTCGATCACTTTGGTCTGCACGGCAAATTCGATGTGGAAATCGGCACATTCTCCAAGGCGTTTGGCGTCGTAGGCGGCATCGTTGCCGGCAAAAAACTCATCGTGGACTACCTGCGCCAGAAAGCGCGTCCGTTCCTCTTCTCCAGCGCCGTCACCCCCGCCGACACCGCCGCCTGCCTGGCAGCGGTTCAGGTGCTTGCCGCCTCTACCGACCTGGTCGAACGTCTCTGGGAGAATACCGAGTATTTCAAGGGACAGATGAAGAGCCTGGGGTTCAATGTGGGCAATAGCGTGACGCCCATCACGCCGGTGATGCTCGGCGACGCCAAACTCGCCCAGGCCTTCAGCCGCCAGCTCTTCGCGGAAGGTGTGTTTGCGATGGCTATCGGCTTTCCCACCGTCCCGCAGGGCCTGGCCCGCATCCGGGTGATGGTCTCCGCCGCGCTCTCCAGGGACGATATGGACTTCGGGTTAGAGAAGTTTGCGCAGGTCGGCAAAGCGCTGAACGTGATTCCCGTTTAGTAACTATTCGGCCACCCTTGCCAGGTTGCGAGTGGGACTTTGGGGATGGTTAGGGAATAAGTTACTGCGCCAGGTTGACTGGCCTGAATAGATACTCCGTTTGAACGTTAAGCCACGTTCAAACGTGGAAACGTGCCTCGATTGCGCGCTGCACTGCCGCGTAATCCGCCGGCAATTCCACCGGTGGATTGGCGTGCCGGGCAACGACGTCTTCCAGGGTTCGGTTGTGGTAGGCGACCTTAAAATCGGTGAACTTCAAGCCGTGGGCGGTGGAGATGACCACCACACGGTCATCCGGTCGGATGTCGCCGCGGTCGATGAGCTTGAACAGCACCGCCAGAGCGACGCCGGTGTGAGGACAGCAGTACATACCCGTGCGGTCGGCGCGAGCTGCGGCATTCGCCAACTCATCTTCGGTGGCCTGCTCAACGATGCCGTCGAACATTTTCAGCGTCTTGACGGCGCGCTCGTAACTTACCGGATCGCCGATCTGGATAGCGCTGGCGAGCGTCTTTTGCGCCTGCACGGGATGATATTCCGCGAAGCCGGTCTGGTAGCTCAAATAAAGCGGATTGGCCCGCGCGGCTTGAGCGCAGGCGATGCGCGGCAACCGGTCGATCAGCCCCAGCGCCTTCAACAGCAGAAAACCCTTGCCCAACGCACTGACGTTGCCCAGATTCCCCACCGGGATCACGATCCAGTCCGGTGTTTGCCAATCGAATTGCTGCACGATCTCGATGGCGACGGTCTTCTGGCCTTCCATACGCAGCGGATTCATCGAATTTGCCAGATAGATCGTCGGATCGTCGGTGATCTGCCGCACAAGGCGCATACAGCCGTCGAAGTCGGTATCGAGCGCCAGCACGAGCGCGTTGTTGGCAATGGGCTGAATCAACTGCGCCGTCGAGACTTTGCCTTTCGGCAAGAGGACGACGGCAGGAATGCCGGCAGCGGCGGCATACGCGGCCAGCGCCGCCGACGTGTCCCCCGTCGAAGCGCACGCCACCGCGCGGATCGGTTTGCCGTCGGCCCGCATCTGCTTCACCACGGAAATCAGCACCGTCATCCCCAAATCCTTGAACGACCCGGTGTGACTGTTGCCGCACAACTTCACCCACAGGTCCGCCACGCCGATCTCCTGGCCTAGCCGCTCCGCCCAAAAGCAGTTCGAATGGCCTTCGTACATCGAGACGACATTTTCGTTATCGAGTTGAGGACACACCCACTCCTTCTTGCCCCACACGCCGCTGCCGTAGGGCCATTCGGTGGTATGCGCGCGCTTCTCGAAAAGCTGTACCCACTCGGCGGCGCTGCGATCCCGCAACGCATCGACGTCGTGAACCACATCCAGCAGACCGCCGCAGTCTTCACAGCGGTAGATCACATCATAGATGGAATAGCGGCGACCGCATCCGCGCACACATTCGAGCCAGCTTGTATAGGTCATCTTTCCCCTCCTCCGCCAGGTCGGTTTTCAGGAGTCAGTTTTCGGCCAGACTTCTCAGGTCTGAAAAAGGCGAACATCTCGTGACTCGTGCTCTTTTTTTCCATCCCCGACCGCCCACGGACGGCCAGCGCCGCCCACCCCAGCAACACCAGTTCCAGGCCGATTTCGACCGGATTTTGCAACTTGCGCCACAGGATTTCCCACAATCCCGGCGAAAGCTCGAAGTCGTACTGGACGAATGGATACAGCCACGGCACCTGCCCACCGAGATCGGCCACCAGATGCCCCAGATAGCCCACGGCCCAACTCCACGCGCTCTGCCGTCCCCACAACAGCCGCACGATGACGGTCGAAACGGCCAGACCGAGCAAGGTGTGGCCCCACATCCGCCCACTGGGCATAAGGTGCCATCCCTGGCACAGCGCCTTATCCACCACGTCAGGGATCACGCCGGCGACGACCACCGGAACGAGATCGGCGTGCAGATAGCGATGCGCCAGAACCGAGACGCCCAGATGCCCTGCCAGCATCATGCCCCCACCACGTGCGTCATCGTCCGATGGATGGGCGCATAGCCGACGGCGTGCAGGTCGTCCGACGGTAGGGATGCCTCATCGGGTTTGTCCGAGAGGCCAAAGATCAGCGCCCCGCGGTCACGCCACGCCAGCATCAGCTCACGCACTTCGTGGGTGAGACAGATTTCGCGCGCCAGCAAATCTTGCGGCGCCGCCTCTTCCGGCAGCGCCCCCATGCGGGCCACGGTCTCGCGGTACTCGTGGTAACGGAACGCCTTGAACGGCGTGGGGTCACCGGCGCGCACCAGCGCGTAGATTTCGTCGTGCAGCGCGCGCAAGTCGGTGGGCAAGGCGGCAGACCGGACATCGACGGCGTGGATGAACTGCGCAAAAGTCTGCATCCGCCCGGCGCGGATGTCCTCCACGAGCGCCTCACGCTCGTACAGGCCACTGCCCACAATCAGGCAAATGTACGCCAGGTAGTCTTGATTGTCGGCCGTGAAAGGGTGAAAGGCGGGCCGGTTGAGCTGGTCGTAGGCGGCCTGAAAGCCCTGCGGATCGAATGCCGTCCCCAACAGAGCGCCGACGGTGTGACGTACCGCCGCCACCCGCGCCGCGTCGATGACGTGATCGTTACGTCCGCGCGCGCCCAGCGTCGTCTTGTCCAGGTCGAGGACCACCGCCGTCCTCTCGTCCACGGGGAAGCCCTGCTCGCGGCAAAAATCGTCGAAATCCGCCAGCATCGTCCAGCGGTTCGCCAGGTAGAGCGCGCGTCCCCCCTCCATCGTGATGTCGACTGTGGCCGGCGCGTCCTTTTCCGATCCGATAAAGGCGACGCCGGGCCAGTTCCCCGCCTGACAAATGTTGGCGAAGGCCGTGCCGTCGTTCAAGCGCGTGTCGCCCACGAAGATCAGGTGCGTCAGCGGCGTCCCCGGAGCGTCAAGGGCGCGGGACAGGCGCAGCAAGTGGACGATCACCCGCGCGTAGTCCACCTCGCTCTTGCGGGGAAGCGTGGGCGCGGGAATCCCCACCGCCGCGCGCATTTCGGCCAGACGCGGCAGGCGCACGTCCGCCGCGTTCAAATTTCGGTAGACGATGCGGTCCTCGAGAATCCCGGCGACCGACGACAAACCATAATTTTGCATAGCCATCCCTCAGCGAATGGGAGAATCAGCGAATGGGAGAACCGCCCAACCCCCCTCTATCCAGCATCCAGCTTCCAGTATCCTGCCTCTTGCACCCTGCCTCTTGCATCTTTCTATCTTTCCACGAATCCCGTTGCCACGAGCAGCTCGGCGTTGAGGATCGCGCCGCTGGCTGCGCCACGCAGAGTGTTGTGACTTACCGTCGTCATGCGGATATCCAGCAGCGGACAGGGACGCACGCGCCCCACAGAGATCGCCATACCGCCTTCGGCGTCGCGGTCGCGGCGGGGCTGGGGGCGATCCGGCTCGGTCCGCACGACGAGGGGGTGTTCCGGCGCACTCGGCAACCCGCGCGAGACCTCCGTCCCACGAAAGTCGCGCAGCGCGGCGATGACATCCTCCACCGTCGCGGGGCGCTCGAAGCCGACCGACAGGCTCACCGTGTGTCCATCGAAGACCGGCACGCGGTTGGCGTGCGCACTGAGGATGATGTCCGCGTCCACGCAGTGACCGTCCACCACATGCCCTAACATCTTGCGTAATTCCTGTGGGAACTTCTCCTCTTCGCCGGGGATGTAGGGAACGACGTTGTCCAGAATGTCGAGCGCGGCCACGCCGGGATAGCCCGCGCCGGAGATGGCCTGCATCGACGTCATAAAGACTTTGCGGACGCCAAACGCCACGTCCAGCGGCTTGAGCGGCAGTGCCACGCCCGTGATCGTGCAGTTGGGGCTGGCGACGATGAAGCCGGACCAGTGGCGCGCCATGCGCTGCCGTGCGATGAGCGCCACGTGGTCGGCGTTGACTTCAGGGATAAGCAGGGGCACATCGTCCACGGTGCGGTACGCCGAAGCGTTCGTGCAGACGACGTAGCCGGCCTGCGCAAACTGCGGTTCGACCTCGTGCGCTACCTCCGCCGGCAACGCGGAGAAGACCAGCCTGGCGGGCAGAACAGGTTCCAGCGGCTGCACCCTCATCTCACCGACGCCGGGGGGCGGATCGCCGGGGATCACCCACTTGCCGGCGTCGGCATAGCATTTCCCGGCGCTCCGCTCCGACGCCGCCAGCGCCGCGATCTCGAACCAGGGATGGCGCGCCAATAACTGCACAAACCGTTGTCCCACCGCGCCGGTTGCGCCCAAGATGCCAACAGGGATTTTCTTGTAATCAGCCATCGTTCCCCCTCTCAATTACTTGCCATTGATGACTTCGGTGTGAAGCTGCCGCACGGCCTCGGTCGCCTGGTCGGCGGCGACGACAAGGGAGATGCTGCACTCCGACGACCCCTGGGCGATGGCGATGACGTTGATGTCCTTCCGCGCCAGCGCTCCGAAGAGGCGCGCCGCCACGCCGGGCGTGCTGCGCATCCCCGCACCCACGGCGGTCACGATCACCACATCGTTTATGGCCCAGATACGGTCGACATCGCGCCGCGACAATTCCAATGCCATTTCCTCTTCGATGGCAGCGATCACGCCCGCCGCCGCCTCCGTGGGAATCACGAAGCAGATCGATTGTTCCGACGACGCCTGTGAGATCATCAGCACGCTCGCGCCCTGGCTGGCAACGGCGGCAAACGTCCGCGCGGCGATGCCGGGTACGCCCATCATCCCCCGTCCTTCCACGTTGACCATGCTCAATCCGCGGATCACGGTGACGGCCTTGACGGTTCCCGGTGTGCTTTCCGGTTCGCGCACGATGCGCGTCCCCGGGCAAGTGGGGTTGAATGTGTTCTTGACCCACAGGGGAATGCCGCGTTCGACTACCGGGCTGATCGTTTTGGGATGCAGCACCTTCGCGCCGAAGTAAGCCAGTTCGCCCACCTCGCTGTACGAAAGCACGGGGACCACTCGCGCCGCGGGGACAATATGCGGATCGGTGGTGAGCACGCCATCCACGTCGGTCCACGTCCACACCTCGTCGGCGTCGAGCGCCGCACCCAGGATGGCGGCGCTGTAATCACTGCCGCCGCGCCCCAACGTCGTTGTGACGCCGTCCTCGGTCGCGCCGATGAAGCCGGTGACGACGGGCACGATGCCCGCCTCCAGCAGCGGCAGCAGGCGCGTCTGGGTGCGCGCGCGGGTGGCGTCCATCAACGGCGCGGCCTGCTGAAAGCGCCGGTCGGTGACGATCAACTCGGTGGCATCCACCGCCTCGCTGCGCAGTCCCATCTGGCGCAAGCGCGCCGCCACGATGCGCGCGTTCATCCGCTCCCCTAGCGAACTGATCGCGTCCATTGCGCGCGGCGTCACCTCGCCGAGCACCTGCACACTGCGGCAGAATGCGGCGAACTCATCCAGATAGCCATCCAGCATCTTCAGCAATGCTGTGCGTTCTTCGGCATCGGTCAGCAGCTCGGCGACCGCCAGTGTGTGCCGCACCCGCAGGTCGGTGACGAGTGCAAGATACGTCTGGCCGTCGCCGGAGGCCGCCGTGCGCGCTCCCTGGATGAGCGCGTCGGTCACGCCGCGCATCGCCGAGACGATCACCACCAGGCGTTCCCAGGCCTGCGCCTGCTCCACCACAATCGCGGCAGCCTGTGTCACCGCCGGCGCGCCACCGACTGACGTGCCACCAAACTTCATCACCAGAGTTTTCATCGCGTATTTCCTCCTCCTCCCCCTCATTCCCGCGTCGTGACGACTTCAGCCGTTTGCACTGGCGGCTCAAGTCGCCACTCCATGCTTGACGGGATATTATACACGGTTCGTGGAGTTGGAAAACAAGCGCGCTCACCTATCTACGATACTCGCGGACGGGTGATCGCGCAGTACGCCCCCCTCCAACAGCCGACGACCTTCGACTACGCTCACGAGCGCACGCTGGTGACCGACACCGCCAACAATATCACGACGTACAGCTATAACGCCGCCGGCGCTTTGTACGCATTACGTTTTACAGCAGCATCCCCACCAGGTAAGGAATCAACACCACCAGCGCCATCAGCGGATGTCCCCGGCGGGTTTGGTTGCGACTGTCCCAGTTAAAAAGGTAGATTGCCATGCCGAAAGCGAGCAAGCCACTGGTCAGCAGGATGAGTGCCGATAGGGTGGGATCGAAGACTGTGTTGAATTTGCCGTAAGCCAGTCCTTCGAGTGCCTGCATCGCGTGGGCGGTGGGCAGCAAACCGGCGAAAGTCCTCACTGACTTCGGCAGGATGCTGAGCGGCATCATTATCCCCCCGATGAGCATGGAGGGCAAGAAGATGAGCTGCGCAAGCAGTGTTGTCACGCGGTTGTTGGCGGAGACGACGCCGATAAGTGCGCCGGTCGCGCTGCACGTAAGAGCCGCCAGTACAGCAATCCCTGCAACGGGCAGCCAGCGGACAGGCGCGACGCCACCGAACAGCGGCACGGCGGTGAGGGCGACGATCGTAGCAGCGATGAGCGCGTGGAATGCCGTTGTCAGTACCGGTATCGCAATGATTGAGATCGCCGGGACGCCGTTGATTTTGAAGCTGCGGTAGATGCCCGCCTCGCGCGCTTCGACTAATGGGCTTGGCAGGCCAAGGATGGTGCTGCTCAAGATGACGAAAATGACCATCGCAGGGAGCAACGTGTCGGTGAAGATCGGATTGACCTGCGTCATGACCAATCCCATAATAACATAGAAACCCAGTGGAAAAAGGTAATTCATGAACAACAGTGTCGTGTTGCGCAAACCAGTTTTGAATTCGAATGTGAAATGCTGTAAAAAGGCTGTCATTTTAATACCTCTGTCGTGATTTCGAGAAACCGCTCTTCCAGCGACGGACGCTCGACGCGCAGGTCGATAAGTGTGTCGCCATGAGTTCCGATGTATTGGAGCACTGCCGTCACGGTGGGGCCGGGGGCGGCGCTGAAGTAGACGGCGTAGTCCTCATCGAGCAAATGGCGGCTGACACCTGGGATTGACGCACCGTTCTGGTGCAGCACAGACTTCTCGGTGCGGACCGAGACTTTGGTGAAGCTCGCGCCGGTCGCCGTGATCTCGCGGGGTGTGCCCATCGCTGCGATTTTGCCCCGCAGCAGGATGGCAACCCGATCGGACATTTTCTCCGCTTCGGCCATATCGTGAGTCGCCAGAATAATGCTGGTTCCTGTGGCCTTTAGTTCCTGCACCAGCGCGTGCAACTCTGCGCGCGATTCGACATCCAGGCCGGCGGTTGGCTCGTCCAGGAGAACTACCGGCGGCTTGTGCGCAACGGCCAACGCGAGCGCCAGTCGCCTCTGTTGTCCCGTCGAAAGTTGCCCGTACTGGCAGCGTCCTTTTTCCTTCAATCCTAGCCGGTCGACAAGATCATAGCGCGGCGCGACGCCGTGGTAGGCGCAGAAGAAGCGGATGGCCTCGTTGACCTGCATATTCGCCGGCAGCCCGGATGTCTGAAGCTGTACGCCGATCAGGTTGCGTAGTTTGCGCGCCTGGCGCGTGGGGTCCACGCCCAGGATATCAAGCACGCCGCCGTCGGCCCGGCGTAGTCCTTCCAGGCACTCAAGGGTGCTGGTCTTGCCCGCGCCGTTCGGCCCGAGCAGGCCGAAGATCTCACCGCGCTGCACAGTGAAGCTGATGCCGTCCACGGCGACCGTCTCGCCGTAGGTTTTGCGAAAGTCGCGGACTTGGATTACAGTCTCGTTCATATCTCTACTCCTTACTTCTTACTCCTCATCCTCTACAGTGTATCCGATGTCACCAAGTCTGTCATCGGCTCTTTGGGTACCTGTCCATGGCCCTTTCGTACAGTGTACGGATGGACGGTGGCAAAAGCGGATAAGGCGAGTACAATATGCCTGTGAAAACGTTACGCCGCTGGTTCGCTGTGTTTTGGGATTGGTTAGGATTGCAAAAGCTGGATGTCGATCCTGACATCCGCGAAGTGCGCGTCTTCTTCATCATTGTGACCCTGGTGCTTGGCGGTTCGGCGATCTTGGCGGTAAACTCACAGCCGGCCTTGCGCGCTCCGGCTCGCCTGATCCCCTTCGTGATCTTGCTGGCTGTGCACATCGCCTTCTATTGGCTCAGCCCCGCCTTTATGCTATCGCCGCGTCGCACTGTGGGCTTTTTGGTCGCGCAGGCGATTCTGATTTTCGTCATCACGCTGTTCTCCCGCGACTTCAGTATGATCCTGAGCCTTTACCCGGCGCTGCTTGGCCTTGCGGTAGGGATGTTGCATGAGAAACGGCGAATCGCTGCCGTCATCATCGTATGGCTTGTTCTGGCGACGCTTAATCTGATTCTGGTGCTGGGTTTTTCCGTGTTGCCCACCTGGTTGATGTTTGCCCCACCGTTGACGCTGTTCGTCGTCATTTACGTGGTGCTCTATATCCGGCAGGTGGAGGCCCGCGACCATGCCAGGAAGCTGCTGCGCGAGTTGGAGGTTGCCCACCGTGATCTCGCCGACCACGCCGCGCGTATCGAGGAATTGACGCTGGCTGCCGAACGCCAGCGCATGGCGCGAGAACTGCACGACACACTGGCGCAGGGCGTCGCCGGGCTGATCTTGCAATTGGAAGCGGCGGACTCACACCTGACGCAGGGGCGCGCCGAACGCGCGCAGAGTATCGTCCAGCAGGCGATGGCTCGCGCCCGCGCCACGCTCGCTGATGCGCGTCGCGCCATTGACGATCTACGCGTTGTCCCGTCCGCCGCCGACCTGGCAGACGCGCTGCGTCACGAAGTCACGCGCTTCACCGAGGCCACCGGCCTCCCCTGTACACTTGATTTGATGCTGCCGGACTCAGTCTCCGGCGATGTGTGCGAGCACATCGTGCAAATTGTGTCCGAAGGATTAACCAACGTCGCCCGTCATGCCCGGGCGCAGCACGTCTGGATCGACGGGAAAGAGGCAGAGGGCTGGCTGGTGATCGAAATTCGTGATGATGGCGTCGGGTTGAATCCGGCAGCCGCCTTGACCCAGGCCGGTCACTATGGCTTGATCGGTATGCGCGAACGTACCCATCTGGCCGGCGGGACATTGGAAATCGCCAGTGTGCCCGGCAACGGAACCCGTCTGACGCTGCGCCTGCCGCTGTCATTCTAAACCTGACAGGCCTTCTGAAACTTGTCAGGTTTGAGGGTTTTTCTGAAGGGGAAAGATGCCTGATCCAATTCGCGTGTTGATAGCGGACGACCACCTGATCGTCCGTGAGGGGCTGCGGCTGATCCTGGAAACTGCCGAGGGGATGGAGCTCGTTGGCGAGGCTGCCGACGGCGCGGAAGCTGTGCGCCTGGCAAGCCAGGTACAGCCGGACGTGGTGTTGATGGATTTGCGTATGCCGGGGATGGATGGGTTAACAGCTATCGAACGCTTGCGCGTCACTCATCCCCATATCGCCGTGGTGATTCTGACCACCTACAACGAGGACGATCTGATGGTGCGCGGACTGAAGGCCGGTGCGCGCGGCTATCTGCTCAAAGACACCAATCGCGAGATGCTGTTTCACGCTATCCGTGCCGCCGCGCGCGGTGAGATGCTGCTCAAGCCGGAGATCGTCGCCAAGGTGCTGGCTCATACCGCTGCACCGCCTGCTCCTGCCCGCCCGCTGGAACTGACCGAGCGTGAGCATGAAATTCTCGAAGCCATCGCGCGGGGCGAGCGCAGTAAAGAGATTGCTGACCATCTGTACATCACCGAGCGCACCGTTAAAGCACACCTGACCAGCATTTACAACAAACTCGGCGTGGATTCGCGGGCTGCCGCCGTCGCCGAAGCAATTCAGCGAGGATGGTTGGTGTCATAGGAGGGGCAATGCGCATTTTCATTGTTGGGGGCCTGCTCCACATCTATCAGGCCTATACGGCGCGCTTCGACAGCGAGCATTTTTTCCGCTTCGGCCAACAGAAACTACTGCTGGCGGACTTCCAGACGCCGGATGTCCAGCGCGAGGAGAACTGGTGGCCAGTAGTGCATATCGCCTATGCGCAACTCTGGATGGCCCGCCATGTCGCCGAAGTGCTGCCCAATCCGTGGGAACGTAACTTGCCGTCCATCAAAGAACGCCGGTGCTCTCCCACGCTGGTACAACGCGACTTCGCCCGTATAATTCGGCAGTTGGGAACACCGGCTCGCCCGCCCCAACCCCGTGGTAATTCACCGGGACGGTGCAAAGGGACACTTTTACCCCCACGACCACGTTGCAAGGTGATCATCAAGGGTAAAAATGCTGCCCCAACCGTCTGATTCAGGCTCGATTGCTCACTTGCAAAGGTTCTGCTTCAACTCGACATCAGTCGAGTTGAATTTACGTTGTCAAAAGTCCAATATGAAGTGCCTGTACCTACCTCAGTTGAGTGGCTATGGCATTGGCAATCCACGAGTACAGAATCCAGCCCCAGATGAAGGCTTCGCCCAACGGAGCGCCCCACGCTGCGCCGTTCAGCTTGAAGATCAGACTGCCAACTGCAAGCAGCGCCAGGCCGGCGGTGTAGGCGATGAGGAACCAGCGTCGCTTCCCGGCGCGAAAGTCGAAAAGCGAGGCCACCGGCACAACCAGCATCAGCATATTGAGGGCCGCCGTCAAAAACGGCGACTGCCTCAGGAATAGTCCCGCGCCCAGGAATCCGACCGCCGCCAGCAGGCAGACGGCCACCCAGTTCGACGCCACAATGTCCTCGTCAGAGAGCGCCAGACGTCCCATGCGGTTGAAACGCAGCAACAAGTTGAACAACGGACGCGCCGTCCACGAAAGAAAAACAAAGAGAATGTAGAGGATATTCAACGGGAGAAAAATCAGGGCGAGGCCCGGATAGATTGTCGTTAGGGCAGATGCAGCGCGATTGAGGAAATACACGCCGAGGATCAATCCCCAGCGCGCGCCCCCGCTCAACCGCGACATCCACAGGAAATAACGCAACATCACCCAATAGATGGGATTGCGCGCTTTGAGCGCTTCAACGATGCCCTCCCGCGCCCACTCTAACTGGGGATTCAAACGCAGCGCCTCGCGGAAGTGTTCGAGCGCCTGCTCGTGCTGCCCGCTGTGCAGCAGCGTCCAGCCCCGGTTCGCGTGGGTCATGGCGTTCTCCGGGTTCAGCGCGAGGATCGCTTCCAAACTCTGTCCGGCCTCGTCCTGCCGTCCCAGCTTCACCAGCGCCATCGCGCGGACATTGTTGCACTGGATATTTTCAGAGTCGAAACGCAAACCGGTCTCTGCCGCGTCCAACGCCTTCTGCCACTCGCGTTGACCCAGGTAGATGTTGCCCATCACGGCGTGGTAGCGCGGCACTTCAGGGATCAGGCGGATGGCGGAACGGATCGCGGAGAGTGCTTCGTCGTACTTACCCATCTCGGTGAGGACGATGGCCCCGGCATAATGCCCGGCGGGGTTGTCAGGCGCAAAACGCACGGCGGCCTGCGCTTCGAGCAGGGCGTCAGTCTCATGCCCCTGGTAGAGCAAGGCGAACGCCAGCAATGTGTGCGCCTCGGCAACGGTTGGATCCTCGGCGAGTGCACGCCGCAAGAGTGCTTCCGCATCCTGGTAGCGCGCGCGTTGCAGCAATAACTCAGCTTGAGCTAAATATGTACTCACGGGCCTCCTAAAAGCTTTCAACGATCAGCCGTCGGCCTTCAGCTTTGATCTCCACACAAACGTCTCAACAACGCGAGGGCTATCATCTCAGCAACAGTGGCGGCATTTTGTGCCTCTGTGCTGATAGCTGAAAGCTAACGGCTGAAAGCTTATCCAAACAGCCCTTTGCGGCCGCCGGAGGCATGGCCCGGCAGTTTGAGGTAAGCGAGGATGTCGTCGTAGAGGCCGCTCTGGTTGGAGTAGATGGCATAGTTGCGCGCCGTGGCAAACCACTCCTGGGTCGTCGGATGAATGGTTTTGATCACGTCAAGCAGGTCGTTGGTCCGCACGGGGGCGATGGCGCCGGTGCGCATCGCCTCGCGCAGTTTGTTTTCGACGGCAACATCGATCACGCCGCGCAAATCCGCGCCGGAGAAGTCCTCGGTCTGCCGCGCCAGTCGCCCGTAGTCGATTTTGTCCGTGGGCTTGCCGGCAAGCAGGATTTGCAAGATGGCAGCCCGCGCTTCCAGATCGGGCGGAGGGACGAAGATAACGCGGTCGAAGCGGCCCGGACGGCGCAGCGCCGCGTCGAGATGCCATGGCGCGTTGGTCGCCGCGAGGATAAGCACGCCCTCGTTGGAGGTGTTCACACCGTCCAATTCCGCCAGGAATTGGTTGATAACTTGCCGCCCGGCGCTGTAGCGCATATCAGAACGGCTCGCCCCCAAGGCATCCACCTCATCGAAGAAGAGCACGCAGGGCGTGTTGGAGCGCGCCAGTTCGAAGATCGCGTGCAGGTTATGCTCGCTCTGGCCCAGATACATATCCAGTACGTCGTGCAGGCCGATGGAGAGGAAGTGCGCGTTGACCTCTCCGGCGGTCGCCCGCGCCAGATGCGTTTTGCCGCAGCCCGGTGGGCCGTACATCAGGATGCCACCGCCGAGCGTTTTGCCATAGGCGCGATAGATTTCCGGATGAGCCAGGGGGTGGATGATCTTCATGCGAATCTCTTCTTTGAGCTTTTCCATCCCCCCCACGTCTTGGAATGTCAACTGCGGGCGCTCGACATCGGACGATGGCGGCGGCGCGGAGGGTTCGCCCGCCGTGACCAGCACACGTTCGTCGTCGGATTGCGGCGCGGCGGTGGCTGCGGGCGCCCGCGTGGTATCCGTGGTCAAGCAGCGCGCCAGATCGTCGTCCGCCAGCGCCGGATCGGCGGCAACGGCCTGCCGGTAGACACGCGCCGCAGTGACCTGTTCGCCAGTTGCCAGATAGGCCCGTGCGGCAAGCAGGAACGCGGGGGCCGGTGGTTGCGGCCCCCGCAGCACTTCTTCCAAAATCACCAGCGCGACATCAACCTTGTCCTGGCGATAATACGCCTCGGCGAGCGCCGTCTTGATGCCGTCATCCTCCGGCGCGAGGTCCAGCGCCCGGCGATAGGATTGGGCGGCTTCGACATAGTCGCCATTTGCCATCAGCAGGTCGCCCAGATGTTGGCGCAGTGGCGCAGAATCAGATGCGGTGGCGGCCATCTGCAAGGCGCGGATCAATTCCTCGTTATAGGTCATGCGATTACTTTTCGATGCGCCACACGCGCAGGTCATCGAGGCACACGGTCACATTGTCATCATCATACGTCGCCCCGCCGATGCCGATGCGTCCGGTAGGGAAGATATCGCTCTCCACTTGCCCAAGCATCACGCCATTGACGAAGACCGTGAAATACCCCCCCACCCGCTCGATGCTCAGGTAGTTCCAGCCGTTGGGTACGATGTTCTTGGATTCCGTCCAACCGATGGGTGGATCCTGCCACTCGTCATCCTGAAGCAGGAAAAGCGCGAAAGTCTGATCCGCCGGCGAGACCTCGAACCAATACAGATTGTCACCATCGGGGCCAAAACCGATCCCGCAGCTTGCATCGGTGTCGGCATCCCGTGTACACGCGACTTCGGCAACAAACTCAGCCGGGCGGAAAGGTTCATACCATTCCCAGGCGGTCAGTTCGGAGCTTTTGATCAGGATGCAATACTGTCCGTCTTCGGGTTTCATATAGTACACGTCATCGGTTTCGGCGATGGCCCCCCAATTGTTCCGGTTGTCGCTAAAGTCATCCTCGAAACGCAGGACGGCATTAGCCGGCAGGTCGGCCTTGCCTACAATGTTCCAGCTATACTCGCCGCTCAGGTCGACGTTGAAGATGCTCTCGACCGTTTCGCCATCGGCATTCTCGGCCTTGATGTCATAAGTACCGACGTCCAGTCCTTCAACCACATAGGAACCGCCGCTCTTGATGGCGACGCCGCCCAGCCAGTCCTTGCCCCACTCATCGCTGTCGGAAGGCGAAACGTACAGAGCCGCAACAAGTTCTTCAGAACCGTTGACCACCTCCAGCGATACCTGCGTGGCTTCTACCGTCCAGGTATTATCGCCCGTGACCTCGGTCTCCCACATGGTTTCGATGGCATTTCCGTTTTCATCTTCGACCTGCAGATCGTAGGTGCCGGCGGGGATGTCGGTGAGCACGTAACTCTCACCGGCCGGGATAACGTCGCCGCCCAACCAGTCATCACCCCAGTCTTCAGAATCGGTCGGCGAAATGTACACATACCAGATATCGGTCCCCGAATTATTGATAATCTCAATGGTAGCCCCTTCTTCCTCGGTCGCCGTGGGGGCCGCTGTATCCGCTGGGGCAGGCGTCTTCGTCGGGGCAGGCGTCGCCGTGGGTCTTGCCGTCGGTTCAGTCGTAGGCGTTTTCGTTGGCTCAGTCTTCGTGGGTGGGACTTCAGTGGGTGCAGGGGTCGTTGTGGTGCGGCCGGCGTTGCATGCCAACGACAACACCATCAAAAATGCAACAATCACCATGATCAAACGCTTCGTTTTCATAACAGTATCCTCTCTTTTTTTAACTTTCGATTTCGGTAGTCTGTATGGCCGATAGGTTTCATCGTCCATCGAGTATCCTCACCATCATAAGCCGTTTTTGCCGTCTGTCAAAAATCCCACGAGGGTACCCCGTGAGAGAATTTTGCATCAGCTTTGGCCGTAACCATTCAGCCACCCTTGCCAGGTGACCAATGGGACTTTGGGAAGGGTGCATCATGGGTTGACATCTCGGCCATAAACGATGATCCTCTCGTCCTCTCCTACAAATAAATCTGTAGCTGGTTTCTTATTTCGATCCCACGAAATCCTGAAGAACTCCTCTGAAAATAGCCCCAGAGCACCCAGAGTTCACAGAGAAAAACATACATTCTTTGTGTCCTGCGTGCCCTTCACGGTGAAAAGTTTTCATTCCACCGCTGGTGAACCGCCCCCTTCATGATGAATTCCCTACGTGTCAAATCAAAAGATAATGCTACCGAAAGGGAACGGTTCTACCAAAAGATAATGCTACTGAAACATGGCCTCCTCCTTTGTTGCGAGAGATGATACCGTAGGGAATAGATCAGGATCGGCCAAAGTCTGGAAGATGTCCTGCACCTGATCGGGTTGAGCATTGGGATAAGCGAAGAGATGTTCCAAACCGGCATAGATAGCACGCCGGAGTTGTAAGGGGTTGATGGCGTCGCGTTGGGCACGCAAGGCTTGAGCGCGCGGCACGTCAAAGTCTGGGGCAGCGCAGAGGCGTTCGAGGGGCGAGCGGGCTTGATCATGGGTGCGTTTGAGGTAGCCGGACTGCCCCTCGTGCGTGGGGGCCCAGGTTTTGTCAATCTGTTTCATCACCGGCTGGATGAAGTTGTAGAACTGATCCATCTGTGCATAGAGGGTATTGAGGTAGCGGGTTTGGGTGACGGTGTCGAAACGGCGGGTGCCAAGGAACTGGCGGACCAGGGTGTCATTTTTCTGTTCGACCAGCCAATTGTCATTAGGTTGGCGGGGACGGCTGCGCGAGAGACGGACTTGCGGATAGTGGGTGCGCAGAAAGGTGAGGAGGTGGGCATTCAAGAACTCACTGCCATTATCGGGATGGATTTGACGCACCGGAAAGGGGAATTGAGGAGCGTGTCGCCCCCGTGATGCACCAGATCGAGTTCGAAGTGGCCGGGTTCGCTCGTGTCACGCGGGATGCGGTAAGCCGGGATAGTTTGCTGATGGCGGTTCGGAGCGGCGGTCCGCTGGCGGCGGCGATATACCAGCGGGAGGGGCGGCAGATGCCGGCGGACAGTTGAAAAGCTGATCTGGGCCAATTGCGCTTTCAGGCCTGGGGGCAGGGCAAGTTCGCCATGCCGCGCCAATAACTCCGCCAAGCTGACCAGATTGGGTTGTAGCCGTTCGGGGCACACGTAGTCACTCGCTTCCCAGATCACCGCCAGCGCGGCATCCACGTCCAGCCCATAGGTCTTCTCCCGTTCGCGCGTACGCGCTTTGCGCTTCAGATCACTGTGCAAGCACCGCAGCAGCGATTGTAGAACCATACCACACTCGGTAACATTTTACGTGATAGAAAGCGCCCTATAGCCGAAGTATTACAGATGGGTTATAATAAGAGCAAGACTCGGGCAAAACTTTTTCAAGGATGGGATAGTGTGCAACAGTTGATCGAAGGCGCGCGCGGATTACAGATTCGGCTGACTCCAGAACACCTGGAAGCCTTGAGCATCTACCAGCAGATGTTGATGGAATCGAGCCGGCATTTCAACCTCACCGCCATCACCGACGATACGGGCATCCAGGTACGGCATTTCCTCGATTCACTCTCCTGCTTCCAGGCGCTCGAAAGCGGCGAACGTTTCAGCGGTAAGTCCATCATTGATGTGGGAAGCGGCGCAGGATTTCCCGGTCTACCGCTCAAGCTGCTCTGTCCGGGGATAAAGTTGACGTTGTTAGAATTGGACTTTTGACAACGTAAACTTGACTTGACTGACGTCGAGTTGAAGCAGAA
>DAOOGN010000059.1:0-26870 GCA_035415725.1 Anaerolineae bacterium
CTCCCCCGCTGGCGGGGGAGAAGGGGGTTGGGGGATGAGAGGGCCAGCGCCTATAGCCGAAGTGTCAACCTATTATGCACCCTCCCCCAAGTCCCGTTTGCCACCTGGCAAGGGTGGCTGAAGAGTCCATAAATTATGCCACCAACTCCAACTTTTGTCCAGCCTTGACATTTTTCGCCGCTATGTGTGGTACAATGTAGTGAGTGTACGTTAAGTAGCACGGCGTACTGGCATGGATAAAAAACTAATAAATTCGGGAGGTAAAAATATGAAACACCGGCGGATGATCGTATGGATAGCGATGCTTTTGCTCTTGTCATTGGGATGCTCGCTCTTCGGTTCCAAGGCCACTGAAGAACCGACTGCCGTCGCCCAACCGACCACAGAGCAGCAAGAAGGAAAGGAAACGCCAGAGGAACAAAAGGCAACTCCGGAAGCCACTGCCGTTCCCACTGCTGAAAGCGCAGGTGAAGACGAAGGCTTCTCTGTCGACACCGATGCGCTGGAAGATCTCGACAGTTACCGGATGCAAATGACGTTGAGCTTCACCGCCGAGGACGGCACGGTTGAGGAAACCAGCATCGAAGAGGAGGCCACCCGCGATCCTTTCGCGCAGCACTACACCATAACCAGCGCGGGCCAGAGTTTGGAATTCATCCGCGTCGGCGATACCCAGTGGATGAACGCCGGTGAAGACTGGATGCAGACTCCCGTCAGCGAGGATGAGAGTACGGGGGAATTCGGTCAGTTTCTCCAACTGGATCAAATGTTCTCGGATGTCGATAAGGACTCCTACCAATATCTGGGCAAAGAAACCATCAACGGGATGAACACCCGACACTACCGGCTCAAAGAAGATGCCTGGAATACGGCCTGGGATCTGACGGGTGAAGAAGAAGGGACTATTGAAGAGGGCACGATGGAGTTGTGGGTTGTCAATGAGAACAACCTTCCCCAGTTTGCAGCGCGCCTGGAGATCCATGCCAAAGGCACCTTTTCAGAGGATCGTAAAGGCGAGTTGCTCATAACCGAGGAAATCCTCGATATCAACGCACCGATCACCATCGAGCCGCCGGCCGAAGCGGAAGGAATGGGACTTCCCGAAGGTCTGGAGCTATGCCCAGACTCCTCCGGGCTTACGGTGATGGGGGCAATGTCCTTTTTCACCTGCCCGAGCACGGTCGAAGATACGGCGAAGTTTTACATGGAAGCGTTAGAGAACGCCGGTTGGGAAGTTGATGGTGAAGTGAGTACCGACGGAGGCATGGTGATGGGCAACTGGAAAAAAGGCGAGGAAGCTCTGAGTCTCACCATCAGCGCCGATGAGGAAAGCGGCGGTTCGAGCGTGATGATCACGCTCGGCGAATAAGAGGTGTCACCAGACTCCCACGAACTGGCCTCTCTGGCTGCTGACCTCTCGGTCACGGCCATCGGCGTGGCCCAGGTTGGTCCTACACCAACCTGGGCCGCTTATCAAGAATGGCTCGCGCACGGTTACGCCGGCGATATGGACTACCTCGCGCGTCCGGACGCCGTGACCCGACGCGCCGATCCCCGCAACATTCTCCCGGAAACGCGCACGGTGCTGGTCATCGCCGCCTCTTATGCGGGCGCGCCGCCCCCGGCACTACCACCGCTGCACGGGCGTGTCTCCCGTTACGCCTGGGGCGCGGATTATCATGCATGGTTGCTGCGCGATTTGGAGACGCTGGTGCAGCGCCTCATCGCCGTGCACGGTCCGTTTCCCTACCGCTGCTACGTCGATACCGGCCCCATCCTGGAACGGGCATGGGCGCAAGCCGCGGGTCTGGGTTGGAGCGGGAAGAACGCTAATCTGATTCACCCGCGCCTGGGATCGTACCTTTTCCTGGGTGTAGCGCTCCTGGGCCTTGAGCTGGAGCCGATGCCCTTGCCGGCTCTGCCCGATTGTGGCACCTGCACCCGCTGCCTTGACGCCTGCCATAGCGGGGCGCTGGTGGCGCCGGGCGTGCTCGATGCACGCCGCTGTATCGCCTACCTTACCGTCGAACATCGCGGTGCCATTCCGCCGGATTTACGCCCTTTGATCGGCGACCGCGTTTTCGGCTGCGACACGTGCCAGGAAGTGTGTCCGTGGAACCGCCAGGCACTCGCCCTCTATAGCCATGCCTCCCCGCCTCCAACCGCAACCCTCGATTTGCCGGCGTTGTTGACCATGAGCGAGGCCGATTTCCGCACCCGCTTTCGTCATACGCCTGTGTGGCGCGCCGCCTGGCGAGGATTAGCGCGCAACGCTGCTGTTGTTCTGGGCAACCGTCACGACCCGGCGGCACGGGATGTGCTGGCCCAAGCCGCCGCTATCCATCCCGATGCGCTGATCCGTGAGCATGCTGCCTGGGCGCTGACACACTGATCCTGACGCAGACCACATGGTAGGATGAGTTGTCAACCTGTCCTTTACAACCCACCATGGGCCGGAAAATTTTCCGGCCCATGGTCTGCAAGCTGATGGCTGAAAGCGAACCGTTAGATCACACCCAACTCTTTCCCCACCTTCTCGAAAACACTGAGAACCTTCTCCAACTGCTCGTCGGTGTGTGTCGCCATGTAGCTGGTACGCAGCAAAGTCTGGTTTTGCGGCGTTGCCGGCGGAAGGACAACGTTGGTGTAGACGCCGTTGTCGAAGAGTGCTTTCCAGAACTTCAACGCCCGGGTAGCTTCGCCGATCACCACCGGGATGATGGGCGTCTCGCTGACGCCGATGTTGAAACCCAACTCGCGGTAACTTTTGCGCATAAACGCGCCAATTTCGTTGAGACGGGCAATGCGCTCCGGCTCCTCTTGCATAATCTCCAACGCGGCCATCGCCGCCGCCGCATTGGCGGGCGGGATGCTCGCACTGAAGATAAGCGAGCGCGCGTGGTGTTGGATGTAGTCGATGATCACATCGTCGCCGGCGATGAAGCCGCCGAGCGAGGCGAATGACTTGCTGAACGTGCCCATGATGAGGTCCACGTCCTGCGTGACGCCGAACTCCGCCGCCGTGCCGCGACCGCCGCCGAGGACGCCGATAGAGTGGGCGTCATCCACCATCAGCCGCGCGCCATACTTCTTGCACACCTGGATCAGCTCCGGCAGCGGGGCAATGTCGCCGCCCATGCTGTACACGCCGTCGACGATGACCAGCCGCCCGGCCTTTTCGGGCAGCGCCGCCAGCACGTGTTCCAGGCCCGCGAGATCATTGTGCGGAAACCGCTTCATCGTTCCAAAAGCAAGCCGGCAGCCGTCAACAATACTGGCGTGATCGTCCTTGTCGGTGAGGGTGAAGTCATCTCGCGCCACCAACGACGAAATTACACCCAGGTTGACCTGATAGCCGGTGCTGAACACGAGCGCGCGCTCCTTGCCCACCCATTCGGCCAGCCGTCGTTCCAACTCCAGGTGCATCTCCAGCGTTCCGTTGAGGAACCGCGAGCCGGTACAGCTTGTGCCATACGTCTTGAGCGCGTCCAGGGCGGCCTGACGTACTTTGGGATGCGTCGTCAGTCCTAGATAGTTATTGGAGCCGATCATAATGAGGCGATGATCTCCGATGCATGCTTCGGAACCTTCGTTGTTGGTCAAAGGGATAAAATAAGGATAAAGTCCAGATTTGCGCACGTCGTTGGCTATGGTATAAGCTCTACACTTTTCAAAAATGTCCATGGTACATAACCTCCTTTCTATTAAAGATGAATACCTTCCCATTCTAAGAGTTTAAACCTTGCTGTCAAGTGCGCGCCACCCGCCGACCAGGGCTTATCAATGCTTTGACATTTCTTCTACATGGGTTGACACTTCGGCTATAGGCGATGATCTTCTCATCCCCCAACCCCTTACCAATCAGGAGGGAAAAATTCAGCATGCCGGCCTCAGACCATGACGGATTATGAAACCGCTGCACTTTGCCCTCCTGTTGGCGGCATTTTGCAAGACACATATAAGATGGAGGTGAATCATGCACAGAGTCGGCGTTCAAGGACAAAAAATGTCTCCCCTCATCCTTCACGATCCCGTCTACGGCGATGTGATCTTCACTGAACCGCTCTTCGTTGACCTGTACCACACCGACGCGGTGCAGCGGCTCGCGGCGATTTACCAGGGCGGCATCACGGCCTTCATCAAGCCGGAGCGGGCGACGACACGGCTTGCCCACTGTCTGGGTGTGGCGGCGTTGCTGCGCTTGCTCGGCGCCAATCCCGTTGAACAGGCGGCCGGCTTGCTCCACGATGTTCCGCACACGGCCTTCTCGCATGTCGTCGATTTCGTCTTCCCCAATCACGCTCACACCTATCACGAGGAGCACCGCGAAGTCATGCTGGAGCACTCGGAAATCCCCGCCATCTGCGCGCGGCACGGGCTGGATTGGCGCTACGTCGCGGAGGCAGAGAATTTCGCGCTGCTCGAACAACCGCTGCCTTGGCTGTGCGCCGACCGACTGGATTACTTCCTGCGCGACGGGACGGTGGACATCGGCGCGTTTTCCGCCCCTGCCGCCCATGCGTTGCTGGCGCACCTGCGCGTCTGGGATGGGCACATCGTGGTGGATGACCTGGACGCCGCCCGTTGGCTGGGCGAGCAATTTATCCACCTGGACGATGTGTGCTGGTGCTCGGTGCAGGAGGTGGGCTGGTACGCGGTGATGGCTCAGGCACTGCGCGCGGCGCTGAAAGACGGCCTCATTGTAGAAG
The DNA here is from genome assembly GCA_035415725.1 of Anaerolineae bacterium. Lineage (GTDB taxonomy): Bacteria > Chloroflexota > Anaerolineae > B4-G1 > SLSP01 > DSWT01. The sequence continues at coordinate 4,710 of DAOOGN010000059.1, forward strand.
CGGACTTCGCCGGGACGGATGTGGCGCTGTTTGAGCGCGTCCGTGCCTCTGAGGACCCTGACATTCAACGCTGGCTGGCGCTGCTGCGGCCCGACGTGGATTTTGTCCGCGATCCCGTCCATCCCGATCTACTGGCGCTGCCAAAAGTGCGGACGGTTGATCCGCCGGTGCTGGTAGATGGGCGCGCTATCCCGCTCTCGCACCTGGATACGGCGTTTGCACAACGCCGCGCGGCCTACATTGCCGGCAAACAGGGCGAGTGGCCCTTGCGCATTCATCGGATAACGGCATAGTGACTGCATAGTTCTGCAGTCGCCACTATACTCAGCTTGACGAAGAAAATGACCCGCATATAATGTCGCTATGAGGGACTGAAAAGCCCGTTTGATTACCAAACTCAAGACGACCGGACTACCCAGGAGGTATGCTATGAAAAAATACGAGTGTATGGTATGCGGCTATGTGTATAATCCAGCAGAAGGCGATCCCGACAACGGCATTGCGCCGGGAACACCCTTTGAAGACCTGCCTGACGATTGGACATGTCCCGATTGCGGCGCCAGCAAGGACGATTTTGAGCCGCTGGATTGAGTGCAGCCGGGCTTCATCACTCGTGTCCACACCTGGGAATGAACTCAAAGGTGTGGATTTTTTCTGCTTATCAGCAGAATGAGCCGATAGGGACTATATCATTTTCGAAGAGGAATGGTAACTATTCAGCCGCCCTTGCTAGGTGGCAAACGGGACTTTGGGGAGGGTGCATAATAGGTTGCCCCTTCGGCCATCGGCGCTGGCCCTCTCATCCCCCAACCCCCTTCTCCCCCGCCAGCGGGGGAGAAGGGGGCGAAAGAGGGGTGTGACGGGCGGCGAAGCCGCCCGTCACACCCCTACAAAAATTCCCCTTCCCTGGGGGGGAAAGGGGGCAGGGGGGATAGGATTATAGAAACACGAATATCTCGTCATACAAAAGTACCTGGCATACCAAAATCTACGCCAAACCTGGTCGAGGGAATACGTTGCTTCGTCAGGTTTACTAGCCTGAATCGATACGAGGAATTGACATCATGAGTACCGCCCCAGACTTTACGATGCTTCTAAACAAGATCAGCGAGATGGTGACCTGGAACGGAGCGGACCGCGACGAGAAGCTGCATGCGATTTGCGCTCTGTTGGAAAAGGACGTCGCCCACTATGATTGGGTGGGCTTTTATGTGGTGGACCCGGCCCAGGAGCGTGAACTCGTGCTGGGGCCGTTCGCCGGCGCGCCGACAGAGCACACGCGCATCGCCTTTGGACAGGGCATCTGTGGGCAGGCCGCCGACACGGAGATGACGTTCGTGATCCAGGATGTGTCGCGGGAGGCCAACTATCTCTCGTGCAGTCCCCACGTCAAATCGGAGATCGTCGTGCCCATCTTCAAGGATGGCGCGGTCGTGGGCGAAATTGATATTGATTCCCATGCCCTTGCTCCGTTCACAGAGGCCGATAATGCCTTTCTGGAGCGGGTCGCCACCCTGGTCGCCGGACTGTTCTGAAGGTGCAGCGATGTATTTTGACTTCACCGGGGGCGCATTGTACAATAGTCCAGACGTGGGCGGGCACGGTCGAAGACCGACCCGAGCACTTCTCATTGGCACGCTACCCAAAGTCCAGCGCTGATTGGAAATGAACACACGACGCTCATCTTCCATTGCCCATGTGATCGGTTTTGATGATGCACCCTTTCCGCCGGATTATGCCGGGCCGGTGAAGGTTGTGGGGGCCGTATACGCGCGTCTGCGGCTTACCGGTGTCCTTATCGGCGAGATCGAGAAAGACGGCCATGATGCCGCCGAGACGTTGGCGCGGCTGGTGGCCGGCTCCAAATTTGCCGAAAATTTGCATCTGATCATGTTGCAGGGCATTGCGTTGGGCGGATTCAATGTGGTGGATGTATTTGCGTTGCACGAGCGGCTGGCGTTGCCTATTCTGGTGGTCGCGCGCCGTCAACCCAACATGGAGGCTATCCGCGACGCCCTGCTGGGTCAGGTTGCCGACGGGGCACAGAAATGGGCGCTGTTGGCGCGCCTCGGCCCGATGGAACCGCTGGGTGACGTGTATGTGCAGCGCCTTGGCCTGACGGCGACCCAGGCGGCGACCGTCCTCCGACAGTTCACCGTCGAGGGCAATATCCCGGAACCGCTGCGTACCGCGCATCTCATCGCCGGCGCATGGATCAACGGCGAAAGTCGCGGGCGAACGTAAAATGCACGAACTCTCTATCACCGAAGACATCCTGCGTATCGTGAGCGAACACGCGCAGAAGGCCGGCGCCACCCGTGTGACGCGCATCAACCTGGTCATCGGCGATTTGACGAGCTTCATCGACGATTCGATCCAGTTCTACTTTGGGGTGCTCTCCACCGGCACGCCCGCCGCAGGCGCACTTTTGCACTTTCAGCGGATCAAGACCCGCTTTCGTTGCCGTCAGTGCGGCCAAGAATTCGAGCCAGAGGACCGCAATTGGATGTGCCCGGCCTGCGGCGCCCTCGGCGGTGATGTGATCGCCGGGAAAGAGTTTTACGTCGACAGTATCGAGGTGACGTAAGGCAATGCGTATAAGGCCATAAGTAGAAGAAGGGGGGCAGGGGGAATGGGGCTTACAGAAACACGCCTATCGTGTCATCCAAAAGCGCCTGGCATACCAAAATCTGCGCCAAACCTGGCACAGGGAATAAGTTGCTCCGCAAGGTTGACTAGCTTGAGTTGAATGAAAACTTTTCACCCCGCAGGCCACAAAGAATTTGAGTTTTTCTCTGTGAACTCGGGGTGCTCTGGGGCTATTTTCAAAGTATTTTATACGAGGAGGCAACCATGTCCAAACCAATGACGCCGTCTCAAGTACCCGTCGTGGAGAAGCTCTTGACTGCCAATGAGCAGGTGGCGGCGGACAACCGGGATTATTTTGCCGCGCATCACATCACGGTCATCAACTTGATGGCGTCGCCGGGCGCGGGGAAGACCACATTGCTCCTGGCGACCATCGACGCGCTGCCGGAACGCCGCATCGGGGTGATCGAGGGCGACGTCGCCTCGCAAATCGACGCCGAGAAAATCGCCGCAACCGGCACGCCCGTGGTGCAGATCAACACCGGCGGCACGTGCCATCTGGACGCCCCGATGATCCGTCGCGCCCTGCCGGCGCTGCCGCTCGATAACCTGGAGCTAGTCTTTATCGAAAACGTCGGCAACCTGATCTGCCCGGTAGCGTTCGATCTGGGGCAAAGCTACAACGTGGGTTTGCTGAGCCTGCCGGAAGGTGACGACAAGCCCTACAAATACCCGGCTATTTTTGAAGCTGTCGATCTGGTCATCGTCACCAAGCTGGATTTGCGGCCCTATCTTGATTTTGACCTGGAAGCGTTCACCGCGTTGGTGCATGGCCTTAATCCCGATGCGCCGGTGCTGTGCCTTTCCGCCAAAACCGGCGAGGGGCTGCACGACTGGCTGCACTGGGTGGAAGCGCACCTGGTCTGAATTCTATCAGCAGATTAAGCAGATTTTTTGTTGCTTAATCTGTCGACTAGAGGGGCTATAAGAGGGTGATTGCTTATCATATCGCCGTGACGGGGGTGGTGCAGGGGGTGGGATTTCGCCCCTTTGTCTACAACCTGGCGACGCGCCTGGCGCTCACCGGTTGGGTCTACAACCACTCCGGCGGCGTGGACATCGTCATCGAAGGAGCGGAGGACGCAACCGGGCGCTTTATCGCCGCCTTGCGCGACGAAGCGCCGCCGCTAGCGCACATCACCGCCGTGAAGGCGCGCGCCGTTGCCCCCAACGGTTATACCCGCTTCGAGATCCGCCCTTCAGAAGCCCATGCGGATCAATACCAGCTCATTTCTCCCGACGTCGCTACCTGCCCCGACTGCCTGCGTGAGCTGTTTGACCCCCACGACCGACGCTATCGCTACCCTTTCATCAACTGCACGAACTGCGGCCCGCGCTTCACCATCATCGACGACATCCCTTACGACCGGCCCAATACCACGATGCGGGTCTTCCCGTTATGCGATGCCTGCCGCGCCGAGTATGAGGACCCCGCCAACCGTCGTTTCCATGCGCAGCCCAACGCATGCCCCGTCTGCGGCCCGCACGTGTGGCTGGAAGAGCCTGAGCAAATGACGCATGGCGAATCACGTATGACGGATCATGCATTACCCCTCACGACTCACGAGGCGGCGCTGCAACGGGCTAAAGAGTTGCTGCTGGATGGCAAAATCGTGGCGATCAAAGGGCTGGGTGGCTTCCATCTGGCGTGTGATGCGACCCATGCGGACGCCGTGCGGACGTTGCGCGAGCGTAAACACCGTCCTCACAAACCGTTTGCCGTCATGGTAGCCACGCTGGAGGGGGCGCGCGCGCTCTGTGATGTACCGCCGGAGGCCGAGGCATGGTTGACTTCGCCGCAAGCACCCATCGTGCTGCTCGACCGGCGTTCATCCCTTGTCGTCGACGACGTGGCGCCTAACCTCCGTACCCTCGGCGTGATGCTGCCATCCACGCCGCTGCACCACATCCTCCTGCGCGACGTAGATCGTCCCCTGGTGATGACCAGCGGCAATCTGAGTGAGGAACCCATCGCCATGGACAACGCGGAAGCCATGACGCGCCTGGCCTCCCTTGCCGACGCCTTCCTTCTCCACAACCGCGACATCCACGCCCGCTACGACGACTCGGTGGTGCAAATTTCAAACCCGCAATTCCTCCGCCGCGCCCGTGGCTACGCTCCCTTTCCTATTCCACTGCCGTTTGCCCTGCCGCAGGTGTTCGCTGCCGGACCTCTGCTCAAGAACACGTTTACTCTCACCCGCGACACCAATGCCTTCGTCAGCCAGCACATCGGCGATCTGGAGAACTTAGAGACGTTGGAGCATTACGAGGCCGCGCTGGCGACGTATCAACGTCTGTTTCGTATCCAACCGGAGGTCGTGGTCTGCGATATGCACCCGGATTATTGGACCACGCGCTTCGCCGAAGAGTATGCGCGCGAACATGGCTTACCCGCCCCGCAGCGAGTGCAGCACCACCGCGCCCATATCGCTGCGTGTCTGGCGGACAACGGACGCGCGCGCGACGCCGGCCCGGTGATCGGCGTGGCCCTTGACGGCACCGGCTACGGTGATGACGGCGCTATCTGGGGCGGCGAGTGGTTCGTCGGCGGCTACGACGATTTGACGCGCGCTGCCCACCTCGAATACCTGCCACTGCCCGGCGGCGACGCGGCGATCCGCAATCCGTGGCGCGTAGCGGTGGCCTATCTGCATACTCTGTTGGGACCGGAGGCGTTCCCGGCCGGCATCTTCTGTCCCGCCGACGCCCTGCTGGTGCGCCAGCAGGTTACCCACCGCCTCAACACGTCGCCGACCTCGTCGATGGGGCGGCTTTTCGATGCCGTCAGCGCGCTGTTGAATGTGCGCCAGGTGGCGACCTACGAAGCGCAAGCCGCTATCGAAATGGAGCAAATGGCCGCGTCTGGAGGGGAAATTGCCCATTTACCCTACGACTTCGACATCGAAGCGGCCGGCGACGGGCAAGTCGTGCGCTTGGCGGCGCTGTTCGAGGCGCTGCTCGGCGACATCGAACGTCGTGTGCCGGTGCCCGAAATCGCCTGGCGCTTCCACGTCACCATCGCCCAGATGATAACGACAGTCTGCGTTCATATTCGCGCATCCACTGGCATCACGACTGTCGCTTTGAGCGGTGGCGTCTTCCAGAACCGTCTCCTGCTCCGGTTGACCCTCCCCCTGCTGGAAAATGCCGGCTTCGCTGTTCTTCTACATCGTCACGTCCCTTGCAACGACGGCGGCGTCTCGTTAGGACAGGCAGTGTATCGGTCGAAAGTCTAAAGTCGAAGGTCAAATGAGCGAATTACGTTTTACGCACGGAGGTAACAGATGTGTCTGGCGATTCCGACGCAAATAACCGAGATTGACGAGCAGCAGATGGCGACGGTGACGCTGGGGGGCGTCGAACGGCGCATCAGCCTGGTCATGACGCCGGAAGCCCAGGTGGGCGATTATGTTTTGGTGCACACCGGCTACGCCATCGCTGTGCTGGACCCGGCGGAGGCCCAGGCATCGCTAGAAACATTCGCGGAACTGGCAGTGATTCAAGAGGAATTGGACCAACGCGCCGATGAAATACATTGACGAGTTCCGTGATCCCGCATTGGCGCAGCAGTGGATCGTGCAAATCCACCGCGATGCTGCCCGCCGTCATGGAGCGCGTCCCATCCGGCTGATGGAGTTCTGCGGCGGGCACACGCACGCCATCTCCCGCTTTGGGTTGCGCGAGCTGCTCGCGCCCGCCGTCGAATTGCGCTCCGGGCCGGGCTGCCCGGTCTGCGTGACTGCCGCCGCCGATCTGGATCGCGCTATCGCCATGGCCGACGTCCCCGGCGTGATCCTGGCGACTTTCGGCGATATGATGCGCGTGCCGGGGAGCGCAGGCACATTGTACGATGCGCGTGGACGGGGCGCGGATGTGCGCATCGTCTATTCGCCGTTGGATGCCCTGGAGATTGCCCGACGCCATCCCCAGCAGTCCATTGTCTTTCTGGGTGTTGGCTTTGAAACCACCGCGCCGGGCATGGCGGCGGCACTGCTGCAAGCAGAGGCAGACGGCGTGCCGAATTTCAGCCTGCTTAGCCTGCACAAACTCACGCCGCCCGCTATGCGTGCGATTCTCGAAGCGGGGGAGGTGGCGCTTGACGGCATCATCGGGCCGGGACACGTGAGCGCCATCACCGGCAGTGCAGCGTGGGAATTTCTGCCGCGCGAGTATGGCATCCCTTGCGCCGTTGCGGGCTTCGAGCCGCTCGACATTCTCAGCGCGATTGGCGCCTTGGTGCGAGCTGTGGTGGCCGGCGAAGCGGCGGTCATCAACACCTACGCGCGCGGTGTGCGTCCGCAGGGAAATCTCGTCGCCCAGCAGTTGCTCGCACGGGCCTTTGCGGTGGCACCGGCGGACTGGCGCGGTTTCGGCGTGATCCCGGACAGCGGCCTGGCATTGCGGCAGACCCTCGCTCACCGTGACGCCGCGCGCCTGTTCCCCATCGAGGCGAGGCCCGCGCCGCAGCCGACCGGTTGTCGCTGTGGGGACGTGCTGCGCGGCGTCATCACGCCGACCGACTGTGCGCTTTTCCGGCGGGTCTGTTCACCGCGCACCCCCGTCGGTCCGTGCATGGTCAGCACCGAGGGGGCCTGTGCGGCGTATTTCCAATACGAATGAGAATATGTCAACGGATTTTTTGAGAGGATTAGTCGAGAGGATTAGTCGAGAGGATTAGTCGAGAGGATTAGATGGAAGATCATATTCTGTTGGCCCATGGCAGTGGCGGAATACTCACCCACGAGCTGATCCGGGATGTGTTTGCGCGGTACTTTGCCAATCCCTATCTGGATGATTTGGGCGATGCAGCGCTGGTGGGCGAACTGCCGCCGGGTCGGGTGGCGCTGACGACGGATTCTTACGTAGTGCAGCCGCTGTTCTTCCCCGGCGGCGATATTGGGGCGCTGGCGGTCTGCGGTACGGTGAATGATTTGGCAGTCGCCGGCGCGCGTCCCCTGTATCTGACGGCGGGCTTCATCCTCGAAGAGGGTTTGCCGCTGGAAACGTTAGAGCGTGTTGTCGTATCGATGGCGGAGACGGCGCGCACTGCGGGCGTGGTCATCGTAGCGGGCGACACGAAGGTCGTCGACCATGGGGCAGCGGATGGATTGTTCATCAACACGGCGGGCATGGGCGTTATCCCGCCGGGCGTCGATCTTAGTCCAGCGTATCTTCAACCCGGCGATGCTCTGCTCATCAACGGGCCGGTCGGCGATCACGGGCTGGCGGTGATGCTGCAACGCGAGGGAATGGGATTCGGCTCCACCCTGAAAAGCGACACGGCGCCGTTGCATGGCCTCATCACTGCACTGCTGGATGCCATTCCGGGCCAGGTGCGCTGTCTACGCGACGCCACCCGCGGCGGACTGGCGACGGTGCTCAACGAGTGGGTGACATCTTCTGCATCGGGAGGCCCCGGCATCGAAATTGAAGAAGCGGCGATTCCCGTGCGGGAAGAAGTCCGTGCGGCGTGTGAATTTTTGGGCCTGGATCCGCTGTACGCAGCCAACGAGGGCAAAGTGGTTGTCGCCGTGGCGGCGGAGGCGGTGGAGGCGGCGCTATCCGCACTGCGCGCGCAGCCGTTGGGACAAGACGCGGCCCTCATCGGCCATATCACGAGTGAACATGTGGGTCGCGTTGTGCTGCGGACGCCTTACGGGGCCAGGCGCATCCTGCCGATGTTGACCGGTGCGCAGTTGCCGCGGATATGTTGAATGATCGTAACTATTTAGCCACTCTTGTCAGGTCACGAATATCTCGTCATCCAAGAGTCCTTTGCATACCAAAATCCGCGCCAAACCTGCGATAGGGAATCAGTTGCTCCGCCAGGTTGACTGGTACATCTTGGCATAAAGTTCACACCCGTTAGCCATGCTCGGAGCGGAGCGCCAGATCCACGGTTCTGGCGCGCTACGCCGGGATCTGATAATCCCTGGCAAGCATTAACGGGGGAACTCTTTGTGCCGCGCAGTACTAGCCTGAATAGATGCTCATAAAAAACCTTGACAGCAGGGAAAATACCACTATACTGTGAGCAGTCTCTCTCTTTTTATATCCGTTCTTTATCCGTGCATGTGATGACGATGCCCCAAATGCGTCGTTAAATTAATACTGAGGAATGAGTGATGCTGGATACATTTTTTGCTCCACAATCGGTGGCTATTGTGGGCGCTTCGCGTGATGTTGAGAAACTCGGCTATGCTGTGCTGTATAATGTGAAATCGAGCGGTTTTACAGGACAAATTTACCCCATTAACCCCAAAGCTGATGAAATTCTGGATTTAAAAGCCTACCCTTCGGTGTTGGATGTTCCTGATCCCATCGACCTGGCCGTCATCGTGATCCCGGCGCGTTTTGTGCCGGCAGCCTTAGAGGAATGTGGGCAAAAGCAGATTCCCTCCGTTGTCGTGATCAGCGCCGGTTTCCGCGAGGCCGGGCGCGAAGGCTTGGAGCAAGAGTTGGAACTGGTGCAGATCGCCCGCAAGTACAATACCCGCTTGATCGGTCCCAACTGTCTGGGGGTCATCAACACGAATATGAACCTCAATGCGACCTTCGCCGCCGGCATGCCCCCTAGTGGGCCGATTGCATTTATGTCGCAGTCAGGTGCGTTGGGCACGGCGGTTTTGGATATGGCCATGGCCGGACGTATCGGCTTTTCCAAGTTCGTCAGCCTGGGAAACAAAGCCGACGTCAGCGAGATCGACCTGATGGAGGCGTGGGGGCATGACGAGCATTCGCGGGTCATCCTGATGTATATTGAAGGCGTGCCCAACGGGCAGAAATTTATCGAGACGGCGAAAAAAATCACCCGCGAGAAGCCGGTGGTGGCCATTAAGTCCGGTGTGACAGCTTCCGGTTCACGGGCGGTGTCGTCGCACACCGGCAGTCTGGCCGGTTCCGAGGCCGCCTACAAGGCCGCGTTTAACCAGGCCGGCATCATCCGCGCTACGTCGATGGAAGCTCTCTTCGATTATGCGCGCGCCTTCGCCTACCAGCCGCCGCTCAAAGGCGACCGGATCGCCATTGTGACCAACGCGGGTGGCCCGGGCATCCTGGCGACCGACGCTCTAGAACGTGATGGGCTGCAAATTCCGCGCCTGAGCCAGGAGACGACCGAGAAACTGCTTACGCAGTTACCCGGCGCCGCCAGCGCCGCCAATCCCGTCGATGTGTTGGGAGACGCGCTGGCCGCCCGTTTCGAGCTGGCTTTGCAGGTAGTTCTGGATGATCCGCAAGTCGATGGCGTCATTGTCATTGTCACGCCGCAGGCAATGACGGAGATTGAGGCCACGGCGCACGCGGTGGGCCGTATGTCCAAGACCGCTACCAAGCCTATTTTGGGCTGTTTTATGGGGGAGTCGCGCATCAACGCCGGCATCGATATTTTGTGGCAGTACGGTGTGCCGAACTACCCTTATCCCGAACGCGCCGCCGACGCGCTGGCTGCCATGAGCGCCTATCGCAAAGAGCAGGAACGGCGTATTTTTGGCGTGGTGCCCATCGACGTGGACAAGGAGCCGGTGCGTGAGTTGTTCGACCGCGTGCGCAGTGAAGGGCGTGTTTCCATCGGCGACGCCGAAGCCTGGGAAGTCCTCAAAGCCTACGGATTCAACGTCCCGCGCTCGCGCCTGGCGGCTACCCCGGAAGAAGCCGTCGATATTGCCGAGGAATTCGGCTATCCCGTTGTAATGAAGATCGCCTCGCCCGACATTTTGCACAAGACCGACGTCGGCGGCGTCAAGGTGAACCTGCGCTCGCCCGGCGATGTGCGTGACGCCTTCGATTTGATGATTTATCGTGCGGGGCGCTATGTGCCCGGCGCGCGAGTATGGGGGTGTCAGGTTCAGGAGATGGTTCACGGCGGGCGCGAGGTGCTGTTGGGGATGAGCCGCGATCCGCAGTTTGGCCCGCTGGTGGCTTTTGGTTTGGGCGGCATCTACGTCGAGGCGTTGAAAGATGTCTCTTTCCGCGTGGCTCCCTTCAGCCCGCGCGAAGCGGATGAAATGATCCGCGAGATTCGCGCGTACCGGCTGTTGGAGGGCGTCCGCGGCGAAGCGCCGGCCGACCACATGGCGATGGTAGATGCCCTGCTGCGGATCAGCCAGTTGGTAACGGACTTCCCCGACATTGTAGAATTGGACATCAACCCGTTGATGGTGTTTGAAGAAGGTCGCGGCGCTATGGCGATTGATATGCGCCTGGTGCTGGCGGCGAAGAAAAGTTAAAGTAACTCTTCAACCGCTCTTGCCAGGTTACGAAGGGGACTTTGGGGAGGGTGCATCATGGGTTGACACTTCGGCCAGAGGTGATGACCCTCTCATCCCCCAATCCCCTTCTCCCCCGCAAGCGGAGGAGCAGGGGGTGAAACAGAGGGGCCTACAAAAAACTCCCCTTCCTGGGGGAAAGGGAGGCATGAGGAATGGGGCTTATAGAAACGCCCCTATCGCGTCATCCAGAAGCGCCTGGCATACCAAAATCTACGCCAAACCTGGCATAGGGAATAAGTTGTTTCGCCAAAATAGATACAAGTTAAATATCCGCATGTCTGTCATCAATGAACCAGGTACTGGTTGCATTGTTATAGAACGACCATCTATCTAAATATCTATCTAAGGAGGTATTTTATGAATGAACAAGTGGAATCACGACTTTTTCCGCCACCCGCCGAGGTGAGTGCTCATGCGTACATCAAGTCTTATGAGCAATATAAGGCGATGTACGACGAATCCGTCAACAACCCCGATGGGTTCTGGCTCAAGGCGGCGACCGAGTTTGTGGATTGGTTCAAAGTGCCGACCATCGGCCGCAACTACACCTGGGACAGCAGCGAACGGATTATCCAGCACAAGTTTTTTGAGGATGGCGAACTGAACCTGTCGTACAACTGTCTGGATCGGCACGTCAAGACCTGGCGCAAGAATAAGGCCGCCATCATCTGGCAGGGTGAGCCGGAAGAGGACGTGAAAGTCTACACGTATCAAGATTTGCTCCGCGAGGTCAGCAAGTTTGCCAACGTGCTCAAGAGCAAAGGCATCAAAAAGGGCGACCGGGTGTCCATCTATATGCCGATGGTGCCTGAACTTGCGATTGCGATGTTGGCCTGCACGCGCATCGGCGCCATTCACTCCATCGTGTTCGGGGGGTTCAGCGCCACGTCACTCGCCGATCGCATCCAGGACTCGGAGTGCAAGCTGTTGGTGACCACCGATGTCTCACTGCGTTCCGGCAAGGCCATCCCCCTCAAGACCATCGCCGACGAAGCACTTCAGACGTGTCCTTCGGTCAAGCACGTGATTGTGGTGCAACGTGGTACCGAAGGTAAAGCTACGATGGTGGAAGGGCGGGATACCTGGTGGCACGATGAGATGGCACATGCCTCCATGGTGTGTGAGCCGGAGGTGATGAATGCAGAAGACCCGCTCTTCATCCTGTATACGTCCGGTTCGACCGGCAAGCCGAAGGGTGTGTTGCATACCACCGGCGGTTATCTCGTTTATGTGGCGATGACGCACAAATACATCTTCGACGTCCATGACGAGGATACCTACTGGTGCACGGCGGACATCGGTTGGGTGACGGGACACAGCTACATTGTCTACGGCCCTCTTGCCAACGGCGCGACGAGCATCATCTATGAAAGCGTTCCGACATACCCCGACGCCGGCCGCTTCTGGCGCATTGTGGATAAATTCCAGGTCAATGTCTTCTACACAGCGCCCACCGTGATCCGCTCACTGGCGCGCATGGGCACAGAGTGGGTCGAGAAGTACGATCTTTCCAGCCTGCGCATCCTGGGGAGCGTCGGCGAACCGATCAACCCCGATGCATGGCTCTGGTATCACCGCAACGTCGGCAAGGGGCGCTGCCCCATCGTGGATACGTGGTGGCAGACTGAGACCGGCGGCATTCTGATCACACCGCTGCCCGGCGTCCACACACTCAAACCGGCCAGCGCCAGCCAGCCGTTCTTCGGCGTCGAGCCGATCATCATCCGCGATGATGGATCGGAGTGTGACGTGGATGAGAGCGGTAAGCTGTGCATCAAGAAACCCTGGCCCGGAATGGCGCGGACGATGTGGGGCGATCATGAGCGCTTCATCGACACGTATTTTGCGATGTATGAGGACCTGTACTTCACCGGTGACGGTTGCCGCAAGGACGCCGACGGCGACTATTGGCTGATGGGGCGCATCGACGATGTGGTGAACGTTTCCGGACACCGCATCGGCACGGCGGAAGTCGAACATGCCCTGGTGAGCCATCCGGCGGTAGCTGAGGCTGCCGTCGTAGGACGCCCGCACGACATCAAGGGGCAGGCGCTGTACGCCTACGTCACGTTGCATCAGGGCATCGAACCCAGTGAAGCACTCGCCAAGCAATTGATGGACCACGTCCGCAAGGAAATCGGGCCTATCTCCCGGCCTGACGAGATCCAGTTCACCGATGCGTTGCCCAAGACCCGCAGTGGCAAGATCATGCGCCGCATCCTGCGCAAGATTGCCGAGGGCGACGTCAGCACGTTGGGCGATACCTCGACACTGGCCGACCCTACCGTGGTGGAGCGGTTAATTCAAGGGCGCAAGTAACGGCAACAAGCTTTTCGTGGTCAGCTTTCGGCATTCGGCCAGAAAGCTGACCACACATCTGTTCTCATTTCTAATTTCTCGATTCCTATGCAGGAGGGCGCTGTGGCCAAGTCACAACCGAAAGTTCTTGACCGGCGGTTGGTAGTCGTCGGCGCTTTGTTGATTCAATTATGCCTGGGTGCAATCTACGCCTGGAGTGTGTTTACCCCGGAATTGCAGAAGGCTCCCTATAATTTCACCAGCACGCAGACGCAGATTATCTTCTCGGTATCGTTGGCGACCTTCGCCATCATGACGGTGTTGGCCGGACGGTGGCAGGCGCGGTCCGGGCCGCGCCTGGTGGCGTTGACCGGCGGCGCGGTGTTGGGCGCGGGTTACATCCTCGCCGGCCTGTTCGGCCAGAGCTTTTGGGCGCAGGTGATCTTCATCGGGCTGATAGGCGGCGCGGGCATTGGGTTGGCCTACGTCTGCCCCATCGCCGTCGGCGTGAAGTGGTATCCTGACAAAAAGGGGTTGATCACCGGGTTGGGTGTGGCCGGCTTTGGCTTCGGCGCGCTGATCTGGGTCTACCTGGCCGGCAACTGGGGGCATTTGTTGGATTCGCTGGGCGTGCAGGGCGTTTTCTTGCTCTATGGCGTCATTTTTGCCCTGGCGGTGATCGGCGGTTCAACCTGGATGGTGGACCCACCGGCGGGATATGCGCCGCCAGGCTGGAAAGCGCCGCAGTCCGCCGGTCAAAACCAGGGTGCGGGTAAAGCTGCCGTCAAAGTAGATTATATGCCCAATGAAATGTTGCGGATGCCCTCTTTCTATGCCATCTGGAGTATGTTCGTCTTCTCCAGCATGGCCGGGTTGATGACGATCGGCAACATCAAGCTGTTTGGCATTGACGCGCTGCAAGAACGCGCCGGCTTGACGGCGGAAGCCGCCAGCGCAATTGCCGGCACGGCGATGGCGGTGTTCTACTCCCTTGCCAACGGCATCGGGCGTATCGTCTGGGGGACGGCGGCCGATAAAATCGGCTATAAACTGTCTCTGATCATCATGTGCGCCGCACAGGGCATCGTGATGCTCTTGTTTTTCTTGCTGGGGGGGACGCCGGTGTTGCTGTACCTTGCTGCCACGCTGATCGGCTTCAACTTTGGGGGCAACTTTGCGCTCTTTCCCCTGGCGACGTCGGACATGTTCGGAGCCAAGAACCTGGGTCTCAATTACGGGTGGGTTTTCACGGCCTATGGCGTCGGCGGCGTCTTGGGACCGATCCTGGCCGGAACTTTGCGTGATGCCAGCTTGAAGAGTGGTGCAGGTTTGCAAGGATGGCTGACCGTCTTTATCATTTGTGGCCTGGCTTGTTTAGCGGCGGCGGTGATCGGTGGGTTCGTCAAACCGCCCCAAGCCGTCAAAGCTTCATAAGAGTCGTCGCTTTCAGTGAGCAGCTCTCAGGTTTCGAGCTGACCGCTGATGGCTGATTGCTAATCGCTTAAGTAAGGAGATAAAGTATGCCGGTCATGGCAAATTGGAACAAGCTTTATGCTGAACGATTGGTGAGCGCCCGCGATGCTCTGCTTAAAATCCGTAGCGGCAGTCGCATTTTCCTGGGGCCTGCCGGCGGGGTGCCGCAACACTTATTGGAAGAACTGGTCAAACTGGGGGGGGAAGGTCAGCGCTTAAACGATGTGGAAATCATCCACATGCTGACGTTGGGAACAGCGCCCCATGTGCAGAAAGCCTACGATCACAACTTTCGCCATAACTCGTTTTTTGTGGGCCCTGGAGTGCGCACGGCAGTGGCCGCGGGGATGGCCGACTATACCCCTATCTTCCTTTCTGAAATTCCAGAGCTGTTCTACAGTGGACGGATGCCGTTGGATGCCGCGCTCATTCAGGTCACGCCACCCGACAAATTCGGGTTTTGCTCGCTAGGCGTGTCGGTGGAAGCGGTCAAAGCGGCGGCAGAGACGGCCAGCATCGTCATTGCGCAGGTGAATTCTTACATGCCGCGTACCCTCGGCGACAGTTTCATCCACGTCGAGGATATTAACTATTTTGTGGAGTGCCATGAACCACTGATAGAAATTCAGCCGGCGCCGCCTGACGATGTGGCGCGGCAAATCGCCCGCCACGTCACGCGCCTGGTGGAGAACGGCTCGACCATCCAGGTAGGCATTGGGCGGGTGCCCAATGCGATCTTGTATGGCCTGATGGATAAGAAAGATTTGGGCGTGCACACGGAGATGTTCTCCGATGGCCTGATCGACCTGATCGAGGCCGGTGTGGTAACCAACCGACGCAAGACCTTCCATCCGGGCAAGATCCTGGCCGCTTTTTGCGTGGGCACGCGCCGGCTTTACGATTACGTGGACAACAACCCGGTCTTCGAGTTCCATCCCATTGATTATAATTCTCTGCCGTCCAACATCGCCAAGAATGACAAGATGATCGCCATCAACACGGCCTTGCAGGTCGATATCACCGGGCAGGTATGCGCCGATTCGCTGGGACACCAGATTTACAGCGGCATCGGTGGGCAGGCCGACTTTATGCGTGGCGCATCGATGTCCTACCAGGGCAAACCCATCATCGCCATCCCTTCGACGGCGGAGACGCCGCAGGGCACAGTGTCGCGTATTGTGCCCAGCCTGAGCGAGGGCGCCGGCGTGGTGACGACGCGTGGCAATGTCCACTACGTTGTTACAGAGTATGGCGTGGCCTATCTGCACGGCAAGAGTCTGCGTGAGCGCGCCGTGGCCTTGATCCAGATCGCGCATCCCAAGTTCCGCGAACAGTTGTTGGCCGAAGCCAAACAGATGCATTACCTCTATGAAGATCAGATCATCCCGGAGACGGTCTATCCCGTGGAGATGGAACACACCGAGAGGTTCGGCGACATGGAGCTATTCTTCCGCCCGGTCAAACCCAGCGATGAACGGCTGTTCCAGGAATACCTCTACAAATTGTCCGAGCGCTCGGTGTACCTGCGCTTCTTCCAGGTGCGCCGTGACTTCCCGCACGAGTTGGCGCAGGAAATGGTGGCGGCAGATTACGACCGCCACATGGGTATCGTGGGGACGTTGGGGACGTCCGATACGGCGCCGATTATCGCCGCCGGACACTGGATGATGGATTACAACGAAAATATGGCCGAAATTGCTTTTTCCGTGATAGACGAGCATCAGCGCAAAGGGATCGGCACGCACCTGCTCCATTTTATGACGCGCATTGCCCGCGAGCGGGGTATCCACGGGTTCCGCGCCAATGTAATTGCCGGCAATGTGGCGATGATGCGGGTCTTCCAGAAAAGCGGCTATGTCTTGCATACAGAGTATGAAGGGGGCGAAATCTCGTTGTCGTTTCGCTTTGACGAAAAGGCTGAAGCCCGCAACGTCCGCCGATAATAACCGCGGTTATCGCCGGACGATGGGGCCAGAGGCTACCGGACTATTTTAAGGAGGATTTCGTGAAAGCACTGTATATTACCTCAGTACAACGTTTCAGCGGCAAAACAGCGTTCTGTCTGGCTTGGGGACAACGCTTACAGCGCGCCGGTTACAAAGTCGGCTACTTCAAGCCGGTTTCGACATATCCGTGGGAGCCTTTGCCGGGACGGGTCTACGACGAAGACGCCACGTTCATTCGCAAAATCTTGAACGTGGAAGACCCCCTGGCGGCAATGGTCGGTGTCGTACTGGCGCCCTCGCTGGTGGAAGAACTGCGCTGCGGCTGCGTGGATCGTGATTTGATGCCGCAGATCCTTTCCGCCTATCAACGGATTGCCGCCGGCAAGGATATTATGCTTGTCGAGGGGGGAGCTTCGCTGCGTGAGGGGTTGAGCCTGGAAGTCGATCCGGTCACGGTGGCAAAACAACTCGATTTGCCGGTCCTGGCGATGGTCCGCTACCGCAACCCCGTGAGCATGGGCGATGCGTGCGTGGATGCTCAGCGCCAGTTTGGGGAACGCATGATCGGGTTAGCCATCAACGCGGTTCCCGAAGCGGAATTGCCCGGGTTGCATGAATGTTTCGCGTGTATGGGCAGGCGCGGCATTCCCACCCTGGGGGTGCTGCCGCTGCGCGAACAACTTCAGGCTATCAGCGTCGGTGAAATCGCCGAGGTGCTGGAGGCCGAATTCCTGGCCTGCCCGGACAAAAAGCATATCCTGGTTGAAAACATCATGGTCGGGGCAATGAGCGCGGAACAGGCGCTGCCGCGGATGCGTCGTATCCCCGGCACGAAGGCCGTGATTACCGGCGGCGACCGGACCGACATCCAGTTGGTGGCTATGGAGACGGCGACGCAATGCCTCATCCTCACCGGCTACTTGCGTCCGGTGCCTGAGGTGCTGCGTCGCGCGGAGGAAATCGGCGTGCCGGTGTTGTTGGTGCGCAAAAACACAATGGAGGCCGTAGACGCCATCGACGCTATCTTCGGCAAGACGCGCCTGGGGCAGAAAGCCAAGCTGGAGCAATTTGAGGCTTTGTTAGAAGAACACTTCGACTTCAAGCGGCTGTACGCAAGTTTAGGTCTGGACAGCACGGCGGAGAAGTCGCCACTGGCCCGTTGAAAGTTGAATGTGGTAAGTTGCGAGTTGAACGTTAAAAGTTGCAAGTTATAATCTTTTTATGACTTGCAACTTTTTGTTTGGACAGGAGGCATCGGCGTGGAGTCTGATTCTCTCAATGCTTTGTTGCGCCCCCAATCGATTGCCGTGATCGGCGCGTCGAACACGCCGGGTAAAATCGGCTACCTGGCGTTAAAAAACCTCATCGACTGCCGGTATCCGGGGAAGGTTTACCCAATCAACAACCGCGAGAAAGGGGACATTTTGGGGCTGCCGGTTTATCCTTCGGTGCTGGATGTGCCGGGAGATATCGATATGGCGATGTTGATCGTGCCGGCGGCACGGACGCCGGCGGTCGCTGAAGAGTGCGGGCAGAAGGGCGTCAAGGGTTTGATTGTAATCACGTCCGGTTACAGCGAGATCGGACGTAAAGACCTGGAACTCGAACTGGTGGCCGTGGCTAAACGTTACGGCATGCGCCTCTTAGGGCCGAATATCGTGGGCATCATGTGCAACTCCGACCAATGCAACGCTTCCTTCGGTCCGTTCATGCCACTGCCGGGCAAAGCGGCGATGATCTCCCAGAGCGGTGCGCTGCTGATTGCGATGACGGTCGCCAGTTACGTCCGTAACGTCGGTTTCGACAAAATGATCTCCGTCGGCAACATGGCCGACGTGAACTTCGGCGATCTGGTGCAATGGCTGGATCGAGACGACAAGACGGCGTGCATCACGATCTACGTGGAGGGTTTCCAAAACGGGCGGCGTTTCCTGGAAATTGCGCGGCAGGCGCACAAACCTATCGTCGCGCTCAAGGCCGGCGTCTCGGCGCACGGGGCAGCGGCGGCCCTTTCGCATACCGGCGCGATGGCCGGCAAGGGCAAGGTGTACGACGCCGCGTTGCAACAGGCCGGCGTCGTGCGCGCTGCGGACCTGAATAATCTGTTCGACCGCACCCTGGCGCTCTCGTTGCAACCGCCGATGAGGGGGCATAATCTGATGATCATCTCCAACGGCGGCGGTGTGGGGGTGCTGGCGACGGATGCGGCGGAACACTACGGCATTCCGCTGCGTTTTGCGCCGGATGATCTCCAGAGTGCGCTGCGCGCCTATGTGCCCGAAATCGGCGCCGTGAAGAATCCCGCCGATTTGACCGGCATGGGCGGCTGGCCGGAGTACCTGGCAACGGTGCGAACGGCGTTGCAGCATCCGTGGGTGAATGGCCTGGTGGTACTGTTCTGCGAGACGGAGCGTAATGACCCGATGGAGATTGCCGCGGCGATCAAACGTGCCGTGGACGAATCGGGCGTGACCGATAAACCTGTCGCCGTCTCGTTCATCGGCGGCACGGAGGCGGCGCGGGCAATGCAGTGGCTGGTCGAGCACGGCATCCCGACTTACGGCGCGCCGGATATTGCCGTGAACGCCATTGCGGCGCTGCACGAGTACGCGCGCAATGTCACGCTGGCTACGGAAACCTTCACGCCGTACCGCGACGTGGACGAAGCCGCTGCGCGCGCCATCATCGCCCAGGCGCGGGCAACGGGCCGGCTGCATCTCACCGAGATCGAGTCCAAGAAGGTGTTCGCGGCGTATGGTCTGCCCGTCGCCATCACCGACCTGGCGACGACCGAGGCTGAAGCCGTGGCGTTGGCCGAAGTTATGGGTTATCCCGTCGTGTTGAAAATCATGTCGCCCGATATCCTGCACAAGTCGGATGCCGGCGGGGTGAAAGTCAATCTGCGCGGCGCGGACGAAGTCCGCACGGCCTATCACGCTATCCTGACGAATGCCAGAGCCTACAAGGCGGATGCACGCCTTGACGGGGTGGCCGTCCAGCAGATGGCCCCTGCCGGCACGGAAGTGATCCTGGGTTCCATCAATGACACCACCTTTGGTCCCACGCTGATGTTTGGCCTGGGGGGGATTTTCATCGAGATCCTCAAGGATGTGACCTTTCGCGTCGCGCCGATTTCGGCGCCACACGCGGAGAAGATGCTGTCGGACATCCAGGGTGCGCCGCTGCTGGCCGGCACGCGCGGTGAGTCACCCCGCGACCGCGCCGCCCTCGCCGAGGCGCTGAGTCGCTATTCGCAGATGATTACGGAGCTAGGCGATGAGATCGCTGAATCGGACGCCAATCCGGTGTTGGTGTATGCACAGGGCCAGGGGTTGAAGGTAGTGGACGCGCGGATTATTTTGAAGTGAGTGCCGGCATGGCGTGATTTGCGTTAAGGTTGCTGGGGATGGGCTTATAGAAACACGAATATCTTGTCATACAGAAGCACCTGGCATACCAAAGTCTACGCCAAACCTGGCATAGGGAATAAATGGCTTCGTCAGGTTTACTAGCCTGAATAGATACCAATAGACAATCAGATCACTGGATTAACGACTATCCGACTAAAGACTATCAGACTATTTTGGAGGATTTCTATGAGTGACAAAAAAAACGTCCCTGCGGACATCGAGATTGCTCAGGCCGCCGCGATACGCCCCATCCGTGAGATCGCCGCGGCGCTCAATTTGACGGAAGACGACCTGGAACTGTATGGCAAGTACAAAGCCAAAGTTCACCTGGATGTGCGCGAGAAATTCGCGGCGCGCCCCCATGCGAAGTATATCGACGTGACCGCGATCACCCCGACGCCGTTGGGCGAGGGGAAAACCACCACCACCGTCGGCCTGACGCAGGCGCTCGGCGCACTCGGCTACAAGGCCATCGCTGCCATTCGCCAGCCTTCGATGGGGCCGACGTTCGGCATCAAAGGCGGGGCTGCCGGCGGCGGTTATAGCCAGATTATCCCCATGGAAGACTTCAACCTGCACCTCACCGGCGACATCCACGCGGTCAGTGTGGCGCACAACCTTTGCGCTGCGGCGATAGACGCACGCCTCTATCACGAAAGCCGCTGGAACGAGAGCTACTTCGAGAAAATCGGACTGACGAAACTCAACATCGACCCCTATTCCATCACCTGGAACCGCGTCGTGGATATGAACGACCGCGCCATACGTAACATGATCATCGGCCTGGGGGGCGTGGAAGACGGCCCGCTACGCCAGGCAGGCTTCGACATCACCGTGGCCAGCGAACTGATGGCGATTCTCGCCCTCACCACCGGTCTGGATGACATGCGCCAGCGCATTGGTCGCATCGTCATCGGCACCGATACGAAGAAACACCCCATCACCACCGAGGATTTGGGCGTCGCCGGCGCGATGACCGTGTTGATGAAGGATGCGATTATGCCCAACCTGTTGCAAACGCTCGAAGGGCAACCCGCCTTCGTTCACGCCGGGCCGTTCGCCAACATCGCGCCCGGCAACTCGTCGGTCATTGCCGATCAGATTGGTGTGCAGGTGGGTGACTTCCTGGTCACCGAGTCGGGCTTTGGCGCCGACATTGGCATGGAGAAGTTCTTCGACATCAAGTGCCGCACGTCGGGCCTGATCCCCAACGCGGTGGTGATGGTGGCGACAGTGCGCGCGCTGAAGATGCACGGCGGCGGGCCAAAGGTCGTCGCCGGGCGCCCGCTGGATAAGGCGTACACCGCCGAAAACCTGGAATTGGTGCGGCGCGGCGTTGCCAACCTGGAAGCGCACATCAGGATTGCGCGCAAGTTTGGGATTCCCGTTGTCGTCGCCATCAACGCCTTCCACACCGATACCGAGGCCGAGTGGGCCATCGTGCGCGAGGCGGCGCTGCGCGCGGGCGCGTTCGATGCCGCCGTCACTTCGCACTGGGCCGATGGCGGGCAGGGGGCGCTCAAGCTGGCCGAAGCGGTGGTCAAGGCGACGGCTGAGCCGTCGAATTTCCGCTTCCTCTACGACGTGGCGCTGCCTATCAAGGAGAAGATCGAGATTCTGGCGCACGAGGTCTACGGGGCCGACGGTGTGGATTACAGCCCGGAGGCCGAGGACAAGATTAAGCTCTACACCGACCTGGGCTATGACAAGACGCCGATCTGCATGGCGAAAACGCACCTGTCGTTGAGCCATGATCCGGCGCTCAAGGGCGTGCCGAAGGGCTATATCTTCCCCATCCGCGACATCCGCGCCAGCATGGGCGCCGGCTTCCTTTATCCACTGGCAGGGGAGATGCGCACCATGCCCGGCCTGCCGAGCAAGCCCGTGTTTATGAATATCGATCTCGTGGACGGCAAAATCGTCGGCTTATCGTAAAAGGGTAGTCATGATTCAGCCGCCCTTGTCCGGTGGCGAACGGGACTTGGGGGAGGGCACATAATAGGTTACCCCTTCGGCAGGGGATGACCCTCTCATCCCCCCAACCTCCTTCTCCCCCACAAGCGGGGAAGAAGGGGGCAAAAGGGGGGTGTGGCGACACCCCCACCCAAAATC
>DAOOGN010000060.1:0-26762 GCA_035415725.1 Anaerolineae bacterium
TTCTGCTTCAACTCGACGTCAGTCAAGTCAAGTTTACGTTGTCAAAAGTCCAATTAAGACCAACGGTAGGTAGACGAACCGATCGGTGGGCATGACGCGCACCGTGTCGGAAAGAACAGGCGTCACGCCCACCGTGTTGAGTGTGACGGTGTACCAGCGATAATTCTGCACATGCTCCGTCAGCACAAGCGAGCGCGTCGTGCTGTAGGGGTCGGTGACGGTGTAGATGGCGGCCGTTTGGGTATAGTAGTCGATGCGCCAGGTGGCGGTGGGCGGCAGGGTCGTGTTGACCTCCCAGGTCAGGCGGATGGCGCGGTCGGCCGGCGCGCCGTGCAGCGTCAACGCGGGGACAAACTCGTAGGCGCCGATGTCCCACGCCGCGCCCTGGGGCCGCGCGTGGCCGGCCTGGTCGGTGGTGAAATAGGCCGACAGGTCGACGCCGGCCTCTACTGCCGGCGACCCGTCGGTCGGTTGGTAGGCCACGTCCAGCAGCGGGTCTGGGTTGCCGGTGATGTGCGCCTGGCAGCCGGTGTTGGCCTTGAAGGTGTCATAGGACCACCAATTTCCTTTGAAGCCTGTGTAGGTGCCGCCTTGCTCGCCGGCGCTGACAATGTTGTAGTCGATGGTCACATCGGCGCCGGCGCCGTAGGCCCCGGCCGTCCAGGTGCTTTCCGCGGGGCCAAAGCCCCAGGGCGACTTGCCGACATCGCCGGTAGGGATGTTGTGCAGGATATTGTTCAAAACGTAGATATCTTTGACCGCAGGCAATGCACCGGCATCGTTGGCGAACGCCACGGTCAGTGCGCCGAATGGCAAACCGATCAGCGTATTGTTGGCGATGATGGCATCAGAGATAGAGGTTACGTTCTTGCGGGTGGAAAATGTGATCCCTCTCAGGTAGTCGGGGTCCTTGGCCGGGAAGGTGTGGTAGATCAGGTTGTTATAGATCCTGACACAACACTCCTGCACAGGGCTGTTGTCGTAGTACAGCTCATAGTAGATATAAGCGTTCGCCACTTTTGTGGGGTGATACATATCGTAGAACACATTGTTGTAGATACGTCCGTGTCCACCCAGCAATTGGATTCCATCCGGGTGTCCCCTTCCTTTGCCGTCAATAAGGCCGTGCAGGACATTGTTATAAAAGTCGACCCCTGAACCACCCTCCAATCCATCGTCCGAAAGATTGTAAATCTCGTTGTGGTGGATCAGGAATTGGCCATATTGCTGTTCCGGCGCTCCTGAAGACAATGCCAATTGATCCTGCCAGTTGTCGTGGATTCTACAATGGCTGACTTCCAGGAAGGGGATCTCGGTGACCGTGCCGATGAGAGCATAGACGCCAGCGTCGGAGTAGGCGTTCTCGTCATTGCCGTTGTTGTCAATCTCCAGGTATGTCACGAGGACGTGATGGGCATAATAGACATAGATGCCGGCGTCGCGGCATCCCGTCACCCGCAGCCGCTGCATGCCGGCATAGTTTCCGTCAATCGTGATATGGTTCCTGCCGACATAGATGCCCGTTCCGAAAGGCACCGTGTTGGAGTCGTTGGGATTCGAGATCGTCACCAGGCCGTTGTGCCCGGGGTCTTGGCCCACGCGGATGGTAATAGGCGCGCCGGCGGCGCCGTCAGCGCCGATCCTCAGCGGCTCCTGGTAGGTCTTGCCGTTGTTCCCGCCGCTGATGTAGATCGTGTCGCCCGGCTGCACACTGCTCCAGGCGATGTTGGCAAAGCTTGACCAGGCGTCCGTCCACGAGGTGCCGTTGTTGGCGCCCGTGGCGGCGTTGTCCACGTACCAAGCTGTTCCGGCAGCGCGCGCTGGCGGCGTTACTGCCAGAGAAGCACCGCTGACCCCGGTGACCAGCAGAGTGATCACGACGAACACTTTCCAAAACAACTTGTTCATTTCCTATCTCCTTGTGATTTTGTGTTGTTTGTACCCCTTGTCGCCTTGTCAGATGCCGACTATCCGGCGGCGCGGGGAAGTTGTACCCCGTGTGCAGTGTGCAGACTTCGCTGTAATGTGGTAGAAAAGGCCACGATAGCACACACCGCCCCAGGACGGTTCCAGAGGGGGTTGACGAGGAGGAATCAAGAGGGTGACCGTGGCGAAGTAGTTGGCCTGCAAGTACTGCCTGTGCTTCCTGAATATCAGTTCACCTTTTAATAATTTCCACTTTGTTCAATTATACTATGTTTTGTGAACAATACCTTCGCCAATTTGGAGTGACCTGAATTTTACCTCCACCTCTAGTGTTAAATGCGTAATTCAGCCACTAGATGCAGTGTGAAAAATCGCCATTTAGAATTTTGGCGAAGGTATTGGTGAAATCAACCACTTTAGCTCCCACGACACTGGGTAACGGCGCGCCGGCCCGCATCCCCGCTCCTGATTGACATCCCTGAGGGTTGTGCTAAACTAAATCTGAGGTGGATGAGTGAGGAGGTGTGTATGATGGGAGAACAAAATCAGCAGGCTGCCTTTCCCCATAACCAAAAGGAGACTGCTGGGGCGTCGGCGCCAGAAAAAATGAAGGTTGTTTGCATTGAAGATGAACCCGAAATGATCGAATTAATCCGGCTCATCCTGGGACGCAGAAACTTCGAGTTGATTGGCGCTGTGGGTGGGCGTGAAGGATTGGAGGCTGTACGCAAGATCAAACCCAAGTTGGTCCTGCTGGATTTGATGATGCCCGATATCGATGGTTGGGAAGTTTACCAGCGCATGAAAGCCGATGAGGAACTGAGCCATATTCCGGTGATTGTGGTCACAGCCAAGGCGCAGAGTATTGACAAAGTCCTCGGCCTGCACATTGCTAAAGTCGATGACTACATCACCAAACCATTCGGCCCTCAGGAACTTCTTGCCAGCGTCAACAAAGTCCTGGGCATGAAATTATAACCTTTCCCTGCTTCGATGTCACACGCCAGAAACTGTTTTGAGTGTGTTGGCGGAAAACCGACGGATGTTATAGAGCGCTAGGCTATCACCGGCCTGGCGCTTTTGTTCGTCGAGAAATTCATTATGACCTCTTCTGCCCTCAGGTGGATGAAAATTTCAGGGAGGCTTCACGTGGACGAGACGGAAAAGCACGCGATTGTTTCCAGGGTGCCCACTGCGGGCTTGCTGGCGATTGGCAATGAATTATTGAATGGCGCCGTCCGCGACATGAACCTCTTCACGTTGAGTCAACGCCTCACCCAAATGGGGTTCAGCGTTGAATATGCCGTCATGACCCGCGATCTCCCCGATAAGATCGCCGCTGCCTTGGGGTTCATCCTCGCGCACAAACCGGATGTGGTGCTATGCAGCGGAGGACTTGGACCCACCGAAGACGACCTCACGCTGGCAGCGCTTGCTCAGGCCCTGCACTTGCCACTCGTGGTGAACGAAGCCGCCGTGGAACTCGTCGAAACGCACTACCGTCGTTTGCTGGAACAGCATTACCTCACCCATCATGGCCCGGAATTTGCGCGCCGGAAGATGGCGACACTGCCTGAGGGCGCTTTTCCCTTGCCCAACCCGGTGGGAACTGCGCCCGGCGTCAAACTGGATTACCAGGGGACGCTCATCTATGGACTTCCGGGAGTGCCGGCGGAACTGGAAGCAATTTTCGCCGCCACGATTGTGCCCGAACTGCTCCAGCGTTTCCCGCCGGCGGGGTGGGCCGAGTGTGCTCTGCTCGTTCACTGCGATGATGAAGCCGAGGCCGCCATCCCCTTGCACGAGGTGGCGCGACGCCATCCCGATGTCTACCTCAAATCACTGGCGAAGCCTTTCCCCTCCGCCGGCGTCGAGGGACTGCGGGTGATCCTCACATCCCAGGCGACGACTGAAGCTGCGGCGCAAGCCGCAGTCGCCGCGGCCCTGGCCGATCTGCAACGTACTCTGGAAAACGCCGGTCTCCGCGTAAGCCGCAGTGTAACTGCACCTTCGGCACACCCCGATAATGAAAAATGGTAACTATTCAGCTAACCTTGCCAGGTTGTGAATGGGACTTTGGGGATGGTGCATAATGGGTTGACACTTTCGGTCATTGGCGCTGACTCTCTCATCCCCCCGTCCCCCTTCTCCCCCGCAAGCAGGGAAGAAGGAGGCGAAAAAATGAGGGGATGGGCTTATAGAAACACGCCTATCTCGCCATCCAAGAGCGCCTGACATACCAAAATCTGCGCTAAATTGTTTTGCCAGGTTTGCTGGCCTGAATAGATACACAAAATGATCACAAGATTCCTTGACTAACGACTATCAGACTCTTTTCAAGGGAATTCGTCATGAACTGGCGTTCACCAGCGGTGGAATGAAAACTTTTCACCACGAAGGGCACGCAGGACACAAAGAATTGGTGTTTTTCTCTGTGAACTCTGGGTGCTCTGGGGCTATTTTCAGAGGAGGTTAGCTATGTCTTTGACACTCAAAGTCGTTCCGATTGAGAAGCCGGAGTCCCTGAACTTCATTCTGGGACAATCCCACTTCATTAAAACGGTGGAAGACTTGCACGAGGCGCTGGTCTCAACCGTGCCCGGCATCAAGTTTGGACTTGCTTTTTGTGAGGCGTCAGGCAAGTCGCTGGTGCGTTGGTCGGGCACGGATGAAGCGCTGATCGAACTGGCCCGCCAAAATGCGCTGGCGTTGAGCGCCGGGCATAGTTTCATCATCGTGCTAGGCGAAGGCTTCTACCCCGTCAACGTCCTGAACACCGTCAAAATGGTGCCGGAGGTAGCGCGCATCTTCTGTGCGACGGCTAACCCCACCCAGGTCATCGTCGCCGAAACTGAGCAGGGGCGGGGCATCCTCGGCGTTATCGATGGGGAACTGACGAAAGGGATCGAGGGCGAGGAAGACATTGCCTGGCGCAAGAATTTCTTGCGGATGATCGGCTACAAACTGTAAGGACGCGAGCGCGCGTAGGTAGCCTTCCATGCGCTGGTTGGATTTGCTCAAGCGGGATCCGGTGCCCTGGTTGTTGGACCCCGTCAATCCCTCTGTCCGCTTGTTGACGCTCCGTCATCTCTTCAAAAAGCCGGAGGCCAGCCTTGCTGAAGACCGCGCCCGGCTGCTGGCCTGGACGCCCATCACAACGCTGCGGGAACATTGGAACCCGGTCAATTTTTGGGGGCGTGAGGGAGACCCGTACTTCGGTGGGGCGATGGGTAATTTCGGCACGCTCTACCTTTTCAGCCAGATGGCCGTTCCACTTTTCCCGGAAGTCTCGCCGGCGTGTGAGAATTTGCTGGACAGAGGGCGCAGCGACGACGGACGTTTTATGCTGGGAGGCGTCCCGACCTCGCCCTGGCTGTGCTATACCGGCATGGCGCTGCAGATCATGGAGCATTTCGGCTATGGAAACGATCTGCGCGCGCGCTCCGCGGGGCTGGCTCTGATCCAGACCGTCCTGCTGCACCCGGAACAGTTGAAGTGCTCGATTGCCAACGGAAGTTGCCACCACGGACTGGTCAAGGCGCTGGCCGGCCTGTTAAGTATGCCTGCCGAACAGCGCACGTCCGACGAAGAACAGGCCATGGCGGTGTTGGGCGAACATCTCATCAACTATCCCTATGACTTTGGGAGACACGATACGGAATGGCTGCAACCTGCCTTCCCCCGCTACTACCGCTCTGATCTGGTGGAACTGTGTCACGTCCTGGCGCAGACGCCTTCCCGCACTCATCCTCGTTTCCAGGCGTTACTCCGGCAGATGTTGATGTTGCAAGACGCGGAAGGGCGCTGGAACAAAAGCCGTCCAACGCCGCTCCTGTCCGAGGAGCGCATCCATCAGCCCAGCCGGTGGCTCACCTTTGAAGCTATTCACACCTTGACCCTGATCTACGGAGATGACATCTATGCGACCTGAGGGGCAACTCAACGCCGGCGTTCATGATGCGGTCATCCCGGCTGCATGCTGCCTTTACGTGATACGGATTCCCTTTTTGCCGTTGAAGTTACGCCTCTATTCCGGCGGGGCCTGTCCTAGCGTCAGCGCCTGCGCTTCTTCTTCCGCCAGCTCCCGCAACACAACCGGAAAACGTCCGTGAAGCGGGGACAGGCGTGCGCCCAGGCGCACGCTGGATGTCAGCAACCACGCCAGAGGAAAGCCGATGCCGCTGATGCGCGTCGCGCGTTGCCATTCGGCCAGGTCGCCGTCGTCCCAACCGCCCAGCAGCGCCGTGAGAAAGCCGTACAACGCCGGCGCCGGAATCAGTGCGGCCAAGAGCAATCCCACGCCGGCGGAGGAGGTGGGCGTCCCCCATCCATCCCCCACCAGGCGCAGTGCAGCATAGACAACCCACCCTGCTATCGCCGGCGCTATCACGGTCCGCCATACGTAGATGTGCATCCGTCCGATTCGGCGATAGAGGATCAGCCCGGCCACGATCACGCGCAGCATCAGTGCGAGGGCCCAGGCTACCGGACAGCCTGCCATGCCGCGCGCGGGGACAAGTAGCATCAGCAATCCCAGCCGCACGATTTGCTCGCCGATCGTCAACCACGAGGTGATGGCCGGATGGCCTGTCGCCACCAACACCGTGTTGGTGCACCACGCTCCCCATTGAAGCGCGCCCCATATCAAGAGCGGCAACAACCACGTTGCCACGTCGGCAAAGGCCGCACCCACCAGGCCTACAATGACGCGGTCGCCCACGGCGCTCAAGGCAGCGAAGAGAAATACGCTGAACCATATCCCATAATGCAAGCTCTGGCTGATGTAATACCGCAGCAACGTCTTGTAACCTTGAATATATGTCTCTGCCATGGCCGGCAGCAGCCCGCTGTAGAGGCCGAGCGCCAGAACATCGTAGGCCGCAGCGAAAGAAACGGCCAGTGTCCAATGGCTTTGAACGGCATCGTAGGTGGGTAGCAAGCGCGGGAGGAGAGCCATCTGCGCCAGAGCGCCCAACGGCACAAAGAGGGCGCCAAAAGTGAGCCGCCCCCCAAAGTTCAACATCTGCAGGGCGATCCGGCGGTCGAACGCCGGCATGAAAAACGCACGCGGTGAATAGCCGAGGCGCTTGTAGAGCCACAGGCCGGCGACAAAGCCCACCACCTCGGTCCCATAAAGTCCTATCCCTAATCCCAGGATACCCCCTACCGTCTCGCCGATGGCCGGGAACGCCGCACCCCACCGCCGCAACAACCACACGGCGGCACTCTGCATCAGGATGGACCCTACCAGGCTCCACAGCACCAGGTACTGCTCGTAATCCAGCCGCTGTATGGCGCGGAAGAAGAACCGAAAACCCTGGAAGAAACCGGGAAACTGCAGCAGCGCGTGGGCGACGAAATAAAACGCCAGGTATGCCAGCGCCGTGCCGGGTAAGATGAAGGTCGCCACCAGCAACACGATGCCAAACTGCACCGCCCCGCTGAGCAATTGCCACCACACATAGAACTGGAAGTAGCGAAAGGCTTCACGGGGATAGTGGACGCGCAGCGTCGCAAAGTAGTACACCGCAGCAACGCCGGTTCCCATATCGCAGAGCAGCCACACCGCGCCGAATCCCAGACTCGTGATCTCCCAGAGGCGTAAGGTGTGCGTCCACGGGATCAGCACACGCGGCAGATAATTCACTCCATAGGCGATGAACAGGATAAGTGCCGGAAAATAGGGCCATAGCAGCGTCAGCAGTCCGGCCAGTGGGCGGTGAAAGCCCACTATCGCCCATAAATTTTGCCGTGGGGGGGGCGTCGGCGTTGCGCGCCGTTCCTCCCAGATTTCCGGGTGCATGAATAGCCGTCGTCGGCTCCGGTAGAGCGCCCATCCCGTGGCGAAGATGGCGCTAACCACGCTCCCGATGATCCCCAGGCGCATCTTTCCATGGGGCACCGGGGAAAGGGGATAATCGGCGAAGGCCAGCACGCGCGACGTATTGGCGGCTTCGACAATCAGCCGGTAAATGAGATAGCGGAAATAAGGCCAGCTTTGCCACTCTTGATTCGACGGCGCACTGAACCATCCCCCGACGATCAAGACCTGCGCCTTTTCTCGCCCGCGGACGCGCTGGATGACCGGCTCGCGCGTAGTGGTCGTGACCACCGGCAGTAGCAGGTTGGGGTTGGAGATGACGGTACGCGCCTGAAGCGGCGGGGCGGAATCCCATGTGACCGCTTGGTGCAAGGTATCGGTCTCACCTCCACTTTGGATGGGCAACGCCCGGTCGGTATTTGCCATGCCGAAAGCGCCCACGCCGAACACCGCGCTCAAATCTTCGACGGTCTGGGGGAATTGCGGCCCGCAGAAAATGACTACACCCATGTTGCCCTGCTGCACCAGCGCGCTGAAAAGGTGCACCGTTTCCTCCTGGCGTGGGAAGAAGTCATTGAGCACTAAAACCTGCGCCAGTTCGGGCTGATCGACGCGCACGATGTAAGGAGCGGCGAGGTTGATGGCCTCGGCGATGACATCTTCAACGCCCACGTAGTAGACGCCCACCGGCGTGATGGACGTTTGCGCCAGCGCGACGGCGCTTCCTCCACCGGCGAGCAGCAGTGCGAGAAAGAGGGCCAGACACTTCTTCAGCCGCCCCGGCGAAGGGGGATGATGAACCCTCGCCGGGAATCTCACGGCTTGTCATCACCGGCCGCCGCGACCGGGGAGGCACGCGGCGCTTCAGCGGGTCGCTCCAGGGGTGGCAAATCCTCCGGTTTCTGTAAGCCAAACTGCTGGAGAAACTCGAACGTTGTCCCGTACAGGATAGGACGGCCGACGCTGTCGGCGCGTCCAACCTCTTCGATCAACCCGGCGGCAAGCAGAGTGCGCAGGACGCTATCAGAGCCAACGCCCCGAATGGCCTCGATCTGGGGGCGGGTGGCCGGCTGTGCGTAACCTACAATGGCCAGCGTTTCCAACGCTGCCTGTGAAAGGTGCAGATTGACTTCCAACCCCAGGAGTTTCTCGACAAGGGGGGCAGCTTCCGGCGCCGAGACGATTTGGAGACGCTTTTGATGGCGCTGTACCCGCAGGCCGGAAGTCGCCAGGCGCTTCTCCAACGTGGACAGAGCCGTTTCTGTCTCGTCGAGCGACAGGCCGGCGACTTCGGCCAGAGATTCTGCTGTGAGAGGCTGCGGCGCGACAAAGAGCAGGGCTTCGAGGAGCGCGTCCGGCGACAACGGTAACGCTTCATTCACGCCTTGCGATCCTCCTCAACGGGGATAGGTGGCGGTCCACCCCACTCTTGCGGTTTCTCTGCCGGGACGATCGGTTGGGACGGCAACGGTTTTTCCGCCGTCGAACGGGTTTTCTTTACGACGGTGGCGGGGGCCGGTGCGACTTTAATGCGCACTTCAGGCTGGCCGTAGACCTGAAGTCCCAGGTTGCCGGACAGGATGGTTTTCACCGTTTCCATCAACTCTGTCGCCAGGTTAGGGATGTTGGCCCCCGCTTCCACCTCCACGTCCACGATAGCCTGCACTTTGTCTTTTTTGGCGTGGACTTTGGGAACCACTTTGATGACATTCGGCAACGAGTCGAGCCTGTAGACAAGCTGCTGCACAATGCTCTCTGCGCTGACGGTCGCCATTCCTCCTGTGACCTGCTGCACGCGGATAAACCGCTTGCGCGTCGGGCGTACTTCCAGGAAGATCAAAAACAGGAGGAGAAGATCGACAATCAGCGCGAGGAACACCCCTCCTGCCAATCGCCATGCCGGTTGCAACTGGTTGAAGTATTGCCCCGCTCTGATCATCCACTCCCCCACCTGGGTGAGCAAAATGTGCGGCAGGACAAAGACAGCCGTCAATGCAACCATCAACGCCAGCAATATAACGACAAGAACAACGCGATTCACCGTATTCATATTTCACCTCCTCGGTCTATAGCCATCAAAGCCCCAGAGTTCACAGGGAAAATAAAAACGCTGTGTTCTCTATGGCAGAAATTTTTATTGACGAGGCTGTACCCTGGGTTCGGCCACACTCCTCTCCTCAGAAGTTGATCCACACCTCATCCACATAGGCGCGCAGGGTTTCCTCAACCAGCGTGGTGACATCGATCTCGCTCTCAACGCGCAGAATCTCATCCAGACCGGCCTGGGTCGCCGGGTGGGGCGCGTGGAGCGAACATGGATCCCGGTAGGGTTGGATGGAAAGGTCGTAGGTGCCAAGACGCTGCGCCGCGGCGATAATCTCAGCCTTGTCGTAGCCGATGAGAGGACGCAGGACGGGCAGCGTCGTCGCCCGGTTGATCATCGAGATGTTGGGCAATGTCTGCGATGCTACCTGCCCGACACTCTCCCCGGTGACCAGCGCCAGACAGTGGCGCTGCTCCGCCAGGCGCTCCGCCACCCGCATGATAAAGCGACGGAAAACCACCGTCGCAACGCGCGTGGTGATGGCGGCCATCGCTGCCTCGAAGGGCGCGGCAGAAATCATGTAGAGGGGCGCCGCGAGTCGATGCGGGGCCAACACCGTGCGCGCCATGGCTACGATTTTGGACGTGCGTGCCTGTTCTACATCCGGCAGCAGGTGAAAGTGCAGCAAATCGAGCGTGCAACCGCGCTTCAACATCATGTGTGCCGCCACCGGTGAATCGATCCCCCCG
Organism: Anaerolineae bacterium; assembly: GCA_035415725.1. Lineage (GTDB taxonomy): Bacteria > Chloroflexota > Anaerolineae > B4-G1 > SLSP01 > DSWT01. The sequence continues at coordinate 10,541 of DAOOGN010000060.1, forward strand.
GAAAACAGCGCCAGTACGCGCCCACTGACGCCGACCGGCAAACCGCCCGCTCCTGGAATCCGGCGAATGAAGAGATAGGTCGCGTCCTCATAAATCTGGATCGTCAACGTGATGGCAGGGTCCTTGAGCTTCACCGGCGCGCCGATCATAGCCACGATCCGCGCTCCAATTTCGCAGTCGACGTTTTGTGACGTAACCGGGAAGCGTTTGTCTCCGCGGGTCGTATTCACCTTAAAGGTCGTCGTCGGTGTGATCACGCTCGCGGCCAGATGCAAGGCGGCCTGGCTGATCGCCTCGAAATCCGTCGCCACTATCGTCGCCGGCGCGTAGTAAGCGATGCCGAAAATCTTGCCGAGACGTTGTTCGATGGCCGCCGCCGGCATATCCGCGCACACTTGGACGAGAATGTGACTGTGAAAGAACTGTACCGTTGTCCCCGGCGTATCGGTAAAGACGGTGCGGATGTTATTGATCAACTGCCGCGCAAAGAAAATTCGGTTGCGCCCCTTCAATCCTAACTCGCCAAAATGGACGATATAAACCTGCATGCACGTTCCCTTAAAAATAGTCCGATAGTCGTCAGTCAAGTAGTCGTTATCATAGCACAGACTGCGATCACGTAAAGAGGGAGCAGCAAACTAATACCGCGCGGCGCAAATACCTTCCCCGTTTATGCTTGCCCGGGATCGTCATATCCCAGCGTAGCGCGTGAGAACCGCGGATCTAACGATCCGCTCCGAGCGGCGATTCGCTCCAAGCATGGCTAACGGGTGTTAAAGTACGGCGGCGTGTGAAGATCACACGCCGCCGCGAAGATCGAACGAGCCGCAAGGGGGTCAGGCACGCCGCCGGGCTGTCCCTAAGGCTACCGAGATCACGGACCCCAGCGCGAAGAGCGCCAGCGCGGCGCTCAGAACTTTGTTGTCCGCAAGGCCGCTGGCCGGCAGGATGCCACCCCCTGCACTACCGCCCTTTTTGGGATAAAGGCCCATATAGGCATAGGTCACATGGTTGCCTTCCGTACCCGGCACATACACCACTTGCTCTGTCGGCGTGGTGGCGACGTAACCCTCTGGAACGTGGAATGTCACTTTCCAACCGCCCTTGGCCAGCGGCGCCGGCCCGAAGGTGCCTGTGGCATACGTGTTGCCATACGCATCAACACTTTGCCATTCCGAGAAGTAAGTGTGGCTGTAATCGCCGTTGGAGATAGTGAAATAGACCCAGCCCAGGCCCTTCTCGTTGGCATCCATCTTGCCGTTGCGGTTGCTATCCACGAAAGCCGCGCCGCGGATCGTTCCTTCGTTGGGGCCGTAATCGGCGCGAACGGTGGTGACGGAAAACACACTGAACGCGCATAACGCCACAAGGATAGCACATAGCATTTTTCTGGACTTCATAGATAACCTCCTCTCTGAAAATAGTATCCTCAACAAGTTGAGGACTCCTCCTACCATTTACTTTTTTTCAGGCAAGTCGAGACCGAAATCTTATATCTCTTCTATTATAGAACAAGAAAATCCAACAGTCAAGCGAGGGGGAGAATCAATTCTTTCTTTGGGGACGGCCAATCTTACAAAAACGCGCGGCCCGGGCCGCGCGTTTGGAATGGTGTCTTGTGGCAGGTCAAAAAATCCAGTTCAGCATTGTCAACACCAGCCGTTCCAGCAGGCTCAGCAGGAAGAAGGCAATCAGCGGCGAAAAATCCAGTCCGCCGAATGTGGGCAAGACACGCCGAATCGGCGCGAGCAGCGGTTCGGTGATATCCCACAAGAAGCGCATCACCCGGCTGGAATAGGGGACATGCATCCATTCAAAAAGGATGCGCGTCAACAGGGCCATACTGTAAAGCTCGAAGACCAAACTCAGGACGAAAACCAGGAAGTTACCCACATTGGGCAGTGGGCTTCTAACCCATCCCGGAATGTAGAGGATGAATTGCAGCACCCACACAATCAGCGCTCGCCCGACCCAGATAACGATGACCGCCACTGCCAGCATCGCTATGGTGGGCAGGTCGTAGCGTTGGTAGGAGGGGATGCCGAGAATCTTGCCGACCAGCTTGAGCACCGGGTCGGTGCCCAGCGTGAGCATACGCATCAGCGGGTTCTGCGGCGAGACGCGGAACAGTTGCAGTACCAGGCGCAGGATCAGCATCAGCCCGATCACGCCCAAGAGAATATTCAGCACTTGAATCATTATATTGATGATCATGATGTCACCTTCCGTAAACGTAGGAGAGACTCTGACCCTGGCCAAGGTGCCAGGATGACTGCTTTAGAATACGAAATTATGCTTTACAGGTTGTACGGGCCGAAGATAGCGCGCCCAATGCGCACGAGCGTTGCTCCTTCCTCAATGGCGACTTCAAAGTCGTCGGTCATGCCCATCGAAAGATGCGGCAGCGGGGCGTCGGGGAACTGCTCACACAGCGCGTCCCGCAGTGCACGCAGGGAGGCAAAGACCGGGCGTGTGGTTTCGGGATCGTCGACCAGCGGTGCCATCGTCATCAAACCCTCAAGGCGCAGGCACGGGAGCGCCAGCACGGCGGCGACTTCGGCGTACAGGCGCTCGCGGATGTCGGCGTCATGTTCCCATCCGGCGACGGCATAGCCGTATTTGCTCGCTTCGCCGGAGACGTTGCACTCCAGCAGCAGGGGCAACTCGCGCCCGGCTTCGACCGCCAATGCACTTAATTTTTGCGCCAGCGCCAGCCGGTCGACGGCATGAACAACGTCAAAATACTCCAGAACCAGCGGTGCTTTCCGCCGTTGAATGTGTCCGATCATGTGCCAGACCGGCTTCATGTCACCGCCAGGAAGCCGCGCCGCCGTCTCCAGCACCTTCTGCGCTCCTTCTTCAGGACGGTTCTCGCCAAAATCGCCTTGCCCATGGTCCCATGTGGCAAGGATGGCATCCACGGGGAAGGTTTTGGTAACGGCGACCAGACGCACGGTGGTGGGGTCGCGCCCCACACGCAGAGCTGCCTCGGCGATGCGCGCCCGCGTCCTTTCCAGGTTCTTCACAACGGTAGTCAAGGATGCGCTTACCATTGATCATCCGACCAGTAGCGGCTGCCATCATATTCGTCAAAAAGCGCAGGGGGTTGTTTCTGGCGGAAGAGCGGCATCAGGATCATGCCGCTGACGAATCCGCCGATGTGGGCCCACCATGCCACGCCGCCGGTTTGCACGTTGACATTGAGCGATGCTACCCCGTTGAGGAATTGCACGAGGAACCATCCGCCCAGCACGAGCACCGCCGGCAGATAGATGGTTGTATAGATGAAAATCAGCGGCACCAAAGTGCGCACCCGCGCATGGGGAAAGAGCAACAGATACGCGCCTAACACGCCGGCAATCGCGCCGCTCGCGCCGATCGCGGGGACGGATGAGGTGGGCATCGCCAGGACTTGTGCTATCCCCGACAAAACGCCACACAGCGTATAAAAGATGAAAAATCGCCCATGCCCCATACGATCTTCCACGTTATCGCCGAAAATCCACAGGTAGATCATGTTGCCGATCAAGTGCGCCCAGCCGCCGTGCAAGTACATCGCCGTGACCAGAGTTACCAGGGTCAAGGGATTGGTCCAGCCGGTCATGATGTTGATCGGCGTTGCCCCAAACATCTGGGCCATCTGGTCGGCCGCCGGTTCAAAGAACACTTCAAACAGAAAGACAATCGTATTGGCCGCAACCAACCCCAGTGTGACTGTGGGAAAATGTCTTGAGGGTATATTGTCACTCAATGGAATCATAGTCGCCTCCCTTGAAAATAGCCCCAGAGCACCCAGAGTTCACATCGTATTCTCCCCCAGCCTTTCTCAGCCGAACATCCCCTCGGCCTTTTCCCGCGCGCACCGTCTATGTCAACCGGGCGGGCAATGGCGTTTCCGGCGGGAATGACCCGGACTATAGCAGTGTTTTGGGGTCAGGAATCTGCCCCGGGTGCAGGAGCGAGACGGCTTCTGCATACCCTGGCGCCTGCATCGCGCAGGAGTTGGCAGCACGTACCTGGGCAATGGCTGCTTCTGGCAGCATGTTGTGGTAGATGACCAGATACCCGGCCAGGATTACCCCGCTCCGATCACATCCGGCGTGGCAGTGTACCATGACCGGCGTTCCGCCCGCGACGCGCTCATGGATGAATGTCCACGCCGGCAGCGCTTCGTGGATGAAGGCCTTGCGCATCCCTGCCGAGAAGAGGAAAAGCGGTGGAAAATTGACTTTGAGATGCTCCAGGCCATACGCGCTCAAATCTTCTACCGGCTCTTCCAACGCCAGGGAGACGACGGCGCGAATTCCGCCGGCGTAGAGTTCGGCAGGACGCCATGGGGCGTGAAGCGGACCGGGGCGTCCACCTAGTAGCTTGTCAATGACCCAGTAAACGTATTGCATAAATCCATTGTATATGCAAGCGGCAAAGCTGTCAAAGCCGGCTACAGTGGTTGCCAAAATATCCTTGTTAAGGTATAGTTAACGTAACTATTCAGCCACCCTCGCCAGGTGGCAGCGGGACTTTGGGGATGGTGCATAAGGGGTTGACACTGTGGCCGTAGGGGCTGACCTTCCATTCCCCCCTCTCCCCCCGCAAGCGGAGGAGAAGGGAGGCAGGGGGGAGGGGCTTATAGAAAAGTGAACTCGTCAACGGTGAATATCGCCGAAAGCAGGATGTATGGACAAAGTGGATGAAAGCATGCCGGATGAAGAAGCCGAAGCATGGTCAGATGAGATTGAAACGTGGCTCGATGAGGTTCAAGAGGAGCTTCTCGATGTTGAGGAAGCTGCCGATGAGGAAGTGGCCTCGTCACCAGAGGTTCCGTCAACACAACCTGAGGGGCGAGGCCCTATGTCGCCCATTGGAGTCCGGTTTCAGCCGGCCGGAAAAGTGTATCATTTCGTCGCGCCGGTAGATATGGGCCTGAAAAAAGAGGATTGGGTGGTAGTGGAGACAGTCTACGGCGAGCAGGCCGGTCAGGTCAGTGAACCGGACGCAAAACTCCCGGAGGGTGTTTCCCCAAAACGTCTCAAAACGGTCTTGCGGCAGGCCACAGCTTTGGATATGGCGCGCTTCCAACTCATGCGTGAGCGCGCCGCGCGCATGGTTGAAGTCGCCAGGGAAGAAGCAAAAGCGCAAAAGCTGGATATGAAAATTTTTGCGGCGGAATTCACTCTCGATGGAGCCGGCGCTATTGTTCTGGGCACAGGGAATTCGAACAAGAAGGACCTCACCAACTTTCGCCGCCGTCTTGCCGCCCGCATGAACTGTCGGGTTGAAGTCAGGATGGTCGGACCGCGCGACCACGCTAAAACACTGTGTGGCTACGGCGTCTGCGGGGAAGAGCGCTGCTGCTGCCGTTTCCTCACCGAATTCCAGGCCGTCTCTATCAAGATGGCCAAGGATCAGGCCATTTCGATGGCGCCTACGGACATCACGGGCATGTGTGGCCGCCTGCGCTGTTGCCTGGCCTACGAACACGAGGTCTACAAGGAAGAAGCCAAGAGCCTGCCGAAGCTCAAAGCCCGCGTGCAGACGGAAAAGGGGTTGGGGCGGGTGATCGATCTGGACATTCTCAAAGCAGAGATCGTCGTTGAGATTCCTCCCGATGGCCCACGGGTCGAGCGCGAGCGTTTTCGCTTCCGTGCGGATGAGGTCAAGGTTGTCACGTAGCAAACTATAAGCGGTTAAAAGGGGTTGATGGCAAGAGTCGCTTATCCGATGACCCGTGGGGTGCGGCATTTGCAGGACAAGGAAGTGACCTTTACACCCCATCTTTATCCCTTTGAAGAGCATGGCGGAACAGGCCACGCGGCCAACTGCCTGAATGTAGACGAGCACATTGTCATCAAAACGCTCGTGATGGAAAGGGACGATGGTAAGCCGTGCCTGGTTTTGATGCATGGGGACCGGGAAGTGTCTACCAGGAACCTGGCCCGGGCGTTGGGGGTCAAATCTGTCACCCCCTGCGATGTTGCCAAAGCCGAGCGTGTGACCGGCTACCAGGTGGGTGGGATCAGCCCTTTTGGCACGCGCCAACCGCTGCCGGTTTATGTTCAAAGCACTATTCTGGACCTGCCCTGCCTCTACATCAACGGCGGCAAGCGCGGTTTCTTGGTGGAAATCACGCCTGAGGCACTGCAAAAGGCGCTTCCTGTGCAGCCGGTTGATGTAGCCATCATTGCATAACCCATGGCTCGGCGATCCGCTCCAAGCATGGCTAACGGGTGTGGAATTTCTGCCTCGATGTACGAGGGATAAGCGGCTCGTCCTCGCGCCTTGGCCGCCGGCAGGTTGTCTCGAAATCTGTCAGCGGTGATTGGAGGAAATGCCCTATTGACAAGTGCGATTTTCAGGTTACAATTGAATTGTTCATTGAAACTTCAACCACCGGCCTGAAAAGCTGTTAGCATGGCAGATGCGGTTTGGCTGAAGGAAATGCAGTTTGGTTATGCAATAAGGAGGCTCGCCATAGAAGCTACATCCTCTGCAAGATCAGTTCCACGGGAAAAATCGAGATGGAGTCGAGATAAGATTTATACTAACCTCTCTTACTTAGCCATGGTGCTGCCGGGGGCGATATGGTTGTTGTTGTTTTCGTATCTTCCCATGCCTGGTGTCATCATGGCGTTCAAAACCTATAAGCTGGTCAAACCGCCTGCCGATTCTTTCATTCAAAACAAGTTCATTTACAGCCTGATCAAAAGCCCCTGGGTGGGGCTGGATAACTTCCGTTATCTGACCCTGCCCACGAATATTGACGCCACACTGACGTATATTCGCAACACCGTTTTGTATAACCTGCTCTTCATGGTGGTAGGGCTGGTGCTTTCTGTGGCTTTGGCGGTTATGATTTTCGAGATGACCAACCGCTTTTTAGCCAAACTCTATCACTCCATCTTTTTCCTCCCGTTTTTTGTCTCGTGGATTGTGGTGGCCTATGTGGTTTATGCGTTGGGCAGCTCCAAAGGGATTATCAACAGCATCATCGTTCCTATGGGGTTTACGCCGATAGAAGTCTATAAGGAGAAACTGGCCTGGCCGTTTATTTTCCTGATAGCCAATATATGGAGATATACCGGCAACGGGTCCATCATCTACCTGGCCACCATCACCGGCATTGATCGTGAACTGTATGAGGCTGCGGCGATTGACGGCGCCGGAAAATGGAAACAATTCACGCACATTACCTTGCCGCATTTGATTCCGGTGATCGTGCTGCTGCAAATTCTGGCAGTAGGCCGCATCTTTGGTTCCGATTTTGACATGTTCTATACGCTTCCCAATGGCGCCGCGCTCGTCAAGGATGTCACGCAGACACTGGATGTCTTTGTGTACAACATGCTGAGAAGCACGACGCCGCTTGGTTATCCTGCAGCGGCTGCGTTCGTGCAATCCATCGTCGGCTTCATTCTTATTTTGATCACCAATGCTATTGTGCGTAAGACCAGACCGGAAATGGCATTGTTCTAAGGAATTGCTCTACAATGAATATCAATATACCCTTGAAAGCGGATGCAAACTTGTTGGATAAGCCTATTTTGCCGAAGAAAAAAGAGCGCGATATGCTGGCTCTTTCGCCGACGGCGAACGCCGTCCTGACGGTGCTATTGGGAATCTGTTGTATTTTGATGTTGATTCCTATCTACGTCATTGTCATTGCCTCGCTTACCTCGGAAGCCTCGCTCGTTGCGGACGGCTACCAGTTATGGCCGAAGGAATTTTCGGGTATGGCCTATAAGTTCCTTTTCAGCCAGGGTTCGATTGTCATTACGGCTTACAAAAACACGATCATATCCACCGTGGCCGGGACAGCCCTCGCCGTTCTTATGGTGGGGTTATATGCTTACCCGCTTTCGCGTGACAACTTCAAATTCAAGGGCTTCTTTACTTTCTTTGCCTTCTTTACCATGCTGTTCGGCGGTGGGCTTGTGGCCTACTACATGGTGACCCGGCAGATTCTGCAAATCCAAAACAGTCTGTGGGCCTTGTTCCTTCCCTCCGCTTTTAGCCCGTTCTGGGTGATTGTCATGCGCACCTTCTATAAATCGAACGTGCCCAATGAGATCATCGAATCGGCCCGTATCGATGGCGCCAACGAATGGCGTACGCTTTTCCAGATTGTCATGCCGCTGGCCGTGCCCGGTTTGGCGACGGTCGCTTTGTTCAGCGCGATTGGCATCTGGAACAACTTTTTTAACTGTCTGATTCTGGTGGACGAAGCCAAATACTACAGCCTGCAGTTCACCATTTATACGACGTTAAACAACATCCGCTTCTTGCTTGAAAACGCGGACAAGATGCAAGGTATCGTCAACATGTCCCAACTTCCCTCACAAACTTTCCGTATGGCCATGGCGGTGGTCACTGTAGGCCCCATTATTTTTGCCTATCCCTTCTTCCAGCGCTATTTTATCCGCGGTTTGACCATTGGCGCTATCAAGGGGTAGAACGGCTGTTTTCATCTGCCGCTGTACTTTTCAGGACTTACGCAAGCCTAGCTCGAATCAAGCGACGGAGGATGGGTAGTGACATAAGTCCTATCTTTGTTGAGCTTCATGGGGCCATTGATGCCGGCATGAAGAAAAATCTGTGGTTTGAAGGCTGAAGTTTTAGCCGGTGGTAACCTGGGTTGAGAAAGGAGGTGTCGTCAAAGGCCCGCCATTCTCGGGATGAAAGAGGAGGACGGGCAGCAAAAAGTTGAGGCGCAGTTCTGTTTTCAAAGATGAATTCGTGGTGTTAATCACAAAACTAAATAGTTTAGCCAAAGAAGGAGAAATATCATGTCTAAGAAACTGTCCCGTCGTGAGTTTTTGAGAATTGCCGGCATGGCTACTGTCGGCGGCGTTCTCGTAGCCTGTACCAAACCTACCGCCGCGCCTACAACAGTGGCCACAAAAGCACCTGAAGCCCCTGCAGCTACGGCGGTACCCAAAGCCACTGAAGCCCCTGCAGCTACGGCGGTACCCAAAACCACTGAAGCGCCCGCCGAAACCGTAGTTCTCGACTACTATTGGATCGGTAATGGGGACACCGATCAGCGCGCAGCGGTTGAAGCCGCGATCAACGAATATGTTGAGCCTCTCATCGGCACCAACGTGGTCTTCCATATCATTGGCTGGGGTGATTGGGCCTCCAAGGCTGTTACCGGCATCCAGGCCGGCGAGAAGATCGACATCTTCTTCACCGCTGACTGGTCCTACTATATGATGTTGGCATCCGCAGGCCTGTTTGCCCCGTTGAATGACGACAATGGGCCGAACGGCAATCTGCTCGAACAATACGGTCAGGGCATCTTGACCAGCTTGAACCCCGCGTTTATCACCGGTACGCAGATTGACGGCGTCAATTACGCGGTTCCTACCAATAAGGAACTGACCGTTCCCATGGGCTTTGTCTACAATGCCGTCCTGGCTGAGGAAATAGGTTTCACCCCTGAAGAGGCTGCCAAGGTTAAGAAAATGACTGACCTTGAGCCCTGGCTCGAAAAGGCCAAAGCAGCCCGCCCGGATGAGTATCCTTACCTCTTCAGCGGTCAGTGGTGGGGTTTCGAGCCCTGGCTACCCAGCCTCGCTGAAGCTGTTCCCGCCAATGTAGTCAACATGAAACAGGATCCCGATGCCAGTGGCAAATTCGACGAGACCATTCAAAGTGTATGGGAAACCGACGTCAACAAAGAGTATGCCACCCTGATGCGCAAATGGTATCAGAACGGCTGGGTTCATCCTGATGCCGGTCTGACTACTTTCAACTCCACCCCGATCATGAACGCGGGGCAGTTCCTCATCACCACTCAGCCTTTGAAGGGCAACAACATCAAGGCGCAGGAGCTGGTGAACGCCTCCGGCAATCCTGATCTGGAATTGTTGGAAATCTACGGCCAGGCTAAGGTCAATGTGACCCACCATGCCGGTGGTTCTATGCTCGCTATCCCTGCTATGTCTGAGTATCCGGTGCAGGCCATGAAGTACATCAACCTCATGCACACCGACTCTAAGTTGATCAACATGATGCTATTCGGCGTTGAGGGCAAAAACTGGGAATTTGAGGCTGATGGCCGCGTGAACATCATTGACAGCGCCTGGTATGGTGCGCACGGTGGCGCGTGGACCCTGGGTAACACCATGATCCAGGCGGTCTCCAACAAAGAAGATCCCGACAAGAACAGGATGTTGATCGAGTATGCCAATGATTCGGTCAATAGCCCTACCCTTGGCTTCCGCTTCCGCTCCGAACCCGTTGCTGCTGAGCTGACTGCTTTGAGTGCAGTTGTCGATGGTATGAACCAGGCTCTGATGTCCGGTTATGTTGACCCCGAAGTCGAACTACCAAAATACATTGCTGACATGAAGGCTGCTGGTCTCGACACGATCAAGGCCGAGGTTGAGAAGCAGTATGCCGAGTGGAAGGCCAAGAAAAGCGCGTAATAGGTCCGGGTGAATCGCCTGAACCGGGTTTGAAACACAAGGGACTGTCTTGGTACCAAGACAGTCCCTTGTGTCATCCATTTTGTCATCTATGGATCCGCTCCATGGAGGGAGCGACGCTTATCGCCGTGTCAAGTTGGTCTAGGCGAAGTTTTCCAGCAGTTCCAGCACGAGGTGCAACTGCGGGATGGCATCGACGTAGGAATACATCCCACCGGTGTAGCGCCCTTGCTGGACGAGTTTCGCGCCTTTGCCCTCCAGGTAAGCGACCACTTTGTCGCTGTCCTTGACGAAGAAGGCGATGTGATGGACCCCCTCACCCTTCTCGTCGAGCGCTTCCTGCCACGTGGAAGGTTTCCCATCCGGCTCGATCAGCTCAAGCTGCACCTGTCCCATATCGAAGAACGCCAGTTTGGCGCGGGCCTCGCTTGGCTGCCCGCGATACACAGTCTGCGCCTTGTCGTACTCGTCGGTGACGGTGATGGCAGGGTGGGGCAGACCCAGGATATCGCAGTAGGCCGCTGCAGATTTCTCGATGTCTTTCACGACCAGGCCAATCTGACATACGATGTTGGTTCCAATTCCGGTTTGTTCGCTCATAATGATCTCCTTATTAGAATTAACCACGAATTCTGTACTGGTCAACAAGATGCTGGACACGCGGCTCAATTCGTCCCCGCCGCTGAGCACGCTGAGAAATAGCATCCATCGCGGCGAACTCGGCGCTCTCGGCGGTAAAAAACGCGTTTCTTTGATTAAGGTAGCAACTTGAGTTATCTATTCAGGCGCTCGGGCCGGCCTCTGACCGTGCCCGCTCCTGCCTGGGCCGGCGGTGGCACCCATCCCCCCCCCAGGAAGGGGGATTTTTGTAGGGGGTGTGGCGGGCGGCGAAGCCGCCCGCCACACCCCCATTTTTTCGCCCCTTCTTCCCCGCTGGCGGGGGAGAAGGGGGTTGAGGGGATGAGAGGGTCCTCGCGTCACAGAAGCGTGCTATCGGGTGTATCAGGGGTCGCGTTCCGCTGAGGGCCAGACGGCCCGATACGCTGCAATGATCTTGTCCAGTAGCCGGCTATGCTTCTCGTCCACGATTTGCCGCGCCGGGTCGGCCTCGAACCAGGCGATGATCTCCTCTGCGCCGCGACTGAAAGGGATGGTGGCTGCGAAATCCGGGACGAGGCGCTTGATTTTGCTGTTGTCGAAGATAACGCTGTGCGTCTTGTCGCCGAGTAACCCCGCGCCCCAATCGGGATCAAAGGCGTTAATGAGTTCCGAAGGAACGTGGACGAGCTGCGGTTCAGCTATGCCCGCCGCCTGCGCCACGCTACGGAAGATCTGATCCCACGTGAGGACTTCGTCGGAGGTGATGTGGTAGGCTTCGCCGATGGCTTGCGCATTGCCGAGCAGTCCCACGAAACCTTTGGCGAAGTCTCGGTGATGCGTCAGCACCCACAGCGATGTCCCGTCCCCGTGGACAACCACCGGCAATCCCTGGCGCATCCGCTCTACGATGGTCCACCGTCCGCGGAAGGGCAGCCGCGTGCGATCGTAGGTGTGCGCCGGACGCACAATCGTCACCGGGAAACCGTCGTCGCGGTAGGCGCGCCACAAGCACTCTTCAGCGGCGATTTTGTCCCGCGAATATTGCCAGAAGGGGTTGTGCAAGGGGGTGGATTCGGTGATCGGCAAACTCCGCACCGGCTTATGATAGGCTGACGCGGTACTGATGAAGATGTACTGTCCGGTGCGTCCACGAAACAAGGTGATGTCTGTCTGGACGTGGGCGGATGTATAGGCCACCCAATCCACGACCACGTCGAACGTCAGTTTGCCGATGGCGGCCTGCACCGACGCCGGGTCGCGGATGTCGCCGGTCAGCACCGTCGCGCCGGCCGGGATCGGGCGCTCGCCGGTTAAGCCGCGATTGAGCAGGTACAGATCGATGCCGCGTTCCACCGCCCGTTGGGAACACGCGGAGCTGATCGTGCCGGTGCCGCCAATGTAGAGGACTTTCATAGGTCACCTGTCAGTTCTGCCAACCGATCATACACCGGAACCAGTGCGGTGTAGGTCTCCTGGAAGAGCGGATACAACTCCGCATAGACGGCTTGCGCAGTGGGGTTGGGTTCGACAATTTCGGCTACCGGGTTCATCGTTGCGGCCATCTCGAAGCCCGGATACAGCCCTACGCCGATGCCGCCCGCCAACGCCGCGCCCATCGACGTGGCTTCGTCCAGGATCGCCAGACGGTGGATGGGCAGGCCGTACACGTCGGCCATGATCTGATTCCACAGACGCCCCTTCGCGCCGCCGCCGATGAGCCGCATAGCATCCACCCGCGCGCCCTGCGCCCGGAAAGCGTCCAGCGTCATGCACAGATTCATCGTCACGCCTTCGAGGACGGCGCGGAGCATATCGGCGTGGGTGTGGCGGATGGTGAGGCCGACGAAGGCCCCGCGCGCCTGGGGGTTCCAGTATGGACTGCGTTCGCCCATCAGGTAGGGCAGGAAGAGCAGACCGTTCGCGCCGGGCGGTGATTGGGCGGCGCGGTCATTCATCAGGTCGTAGGCGTTCAGGCACAGCGCCTGCGCTGCCAGGGATTCAGCCCCACATACTTGATCCCGCGCCCACTGATACGACGCCCCCGCCGCTTGGGTGGTCCCGGTGGGCATGAACATCCCCGGGACGAGGTGGCAGTAGCAGAAGGTGCGGTATTCCGGATCGAGAAGCGGGTGGGGCGTCGCCAGGGCGATCCACGCCGACGAGCCGATGTAGTTGTAAGCGGCGCCCTCGGCGACGACGCCCGCGCCCGTCGCAGCGCACACCCCGTCTCCACCGCCGATGACGACGGGGGTGCCCGCCGCCACGCCGACTTCCTCGGCGACGGACGGCAGTACCTCGCCGGCTACGTCAATAGAGCGCAGCACGTCCGGCAACTGGGCGGGATCGACCCCGGCGGCGGCGAGAATGCGCGGTGACCACGCGCCGGCTGCCAGGTCATACAAGTCCATGCCGGAAGCGTCCGACATGTCGGTGACGAAGGCGCCCGTCAGCCGGGCGACCATCGCATCTTTGGCGTGGACGAATTTGCAGGTACGTCGGTAGATGTCGGGCTGGTGGTCGCGGATCCACAACATCTTGAGCAGTGAATAACTTTCGCTGAGGCGGTGCCCGGTGATGCGGTACATCTCGTCGAACGAGAGGCGCTCCAACAGCCAGTTCACCTGCGCCGTGCTGCGCTGGTCGGCCCAGATGATGGCCGAACGCAGGGGGCGCGCGTTTTTGTCCAGCGGGACGGCGGCCATCATCTGTCCGCTGAAGGTGATGCAGGCCACATCGTCGCTGCGGACGCCGGTTTGTTGCCGCAGTTGATGGGTGGAGGTACACACGGCCTTCCACCAATCCTCCGGGTTCTGCTCGGCCCAACGCGGATGGGCGTACTCGGTGGCGTAGCCGTAGAAGGCGCTGCCGACAAGATGCCCCTCCGCGTTGTAGAGCGTGGCTTTGTTGCCGGTCGTGCCCAAATCGTGCGCCAGAACGTAGTTTTTCATGGAGAACCTATGCTAAACTCCAAACTCAGTAGATCACCCATTGCTTCGCGCGGATCGTCAGATCCAGACCAAGCAAAATGAGATCTACTGAAACTTGACAGGTCTAAGAAACACTCCGTATAAAATCAACCCTGCCTAGTATAGCAGTGATTGGCGAGATGGCGAACGTTGTACACTAGCTGTTGTTTCCCGGCATTGGCATTGGCGAGATTTGGGCTATACTCAAGGGCAAAGGCTGTATTGACGCATGGAGGTTTGCGTGTGACGCTGAATGTCAACCAACACTTTGTAGATCGTGGCCCGGAGCGGGCGTTGTTCGGCCGGATGCTCTCCGGGGAAGAGTCGGCGCGCGTGCTGCGGATGCTGATTCCGTCAGGCTGTGGCAAAAGCTGGCTGGTGAAGCGCCTGTTTTCCGACTGCGAAGAACGCGGCATACCCGTCGTGGGGTTAGATTTCGATGCGCGGCAGCACAACAAACCGGTCGATGCACACTATGTTGTCGAACGCTTTCTCAACTGCTGGGGCGAGACACGATTGCCGCAAACTGCCGAACTGGCCGCGGAATGGCGCCGGTCCCCCCTGTCCCCGAAAACGGACGACCGTTTTCTTCCTGCCCTGGGCCGGGCTTTGCGCTCTGACCTCGCCCACGGGTCGAATAGAGCGGCAGAAGTGGACGGCTTCACATGCTACGAAACAGGAATGGACACGCTTCTGGTGCGCCTGGGGGAGGCATCTCCCTGCTATTCGAATGCGCTCACTTATCAACAACGTTTGCGCGAAAACATCGTCGATACCCGCAGACATGGCGATACACCCGAACGTCAAGCCGAGCGTAGCCGCCTTGTCGAGCAGCTCAATCAACTTACCCTGCAGACGCTCCATCTCTCTTTTAATGCACTGTGTGAGGCACCGTTGGAGGCTGCTGAGCCTTTGCCCCCCATGGCTGTGTTGCTGGACACCTTTGAGCAAACCCCCGAGGACACGCGCAAATGGCTGTCCGATTGGCTTTTCGACGGCCTGCGCCGTGAGCTGGCGCACGTGTGCGTGGTGGTCGCCGGGCGACCCGAGCCGGCGTGTGATGCTTTTTTCGAACAGGCCGACTTGTGGGGACACCTGGTCACCCGCATCGACCACTTTGAACCGATGCCCGAAGATACCGTATGGGAATACTATCGGCGGCGTGGCTGCTCGTTGGGCGACCTTCACCCGGCCACGATTTGCTCCTTGGCATGCAAGGACGCGATGATGATGGCCATGATAGGCGACAGACTTCTTCAGGGAAGAGGTGCGTGATGGAAGACCTGCAACGTGTCGCCGATAGGCTCGCCCAGGGCGCGTCCGAGGAAGACGTGGCCCGCGCCTTGCTTGAGGTGACGTTGGACGCCGCGCCGCCGGAGGTGGCGGAGGCCGTCCGTATCGCCGCGCTGCCCGCCTGGTTTGACGTGGAACTGCTGGCTTACCTGCTGGAGACCGACGAAACGGACGCCGAACACTGTTTGACGTCGATGACGGCCTTCTCCTTTGTGCAGCCCCGCGAAGCGGGCGGGTACGTGTACCACGAGGCCACGCGCGCCCGCCTGCTGGATGCCTGGCAGACGCCGGAACGCCGCGAGCGCTTCGTGGCCCTCGCCGAACGTCTGGCGCAGCGCTATCTGTCTCTGGCCCGCCGGCACGTCCCGCGCCTTCACGGGCCGGAATACGTCGCCGCGCTGCATGCGCTGGATGCTGCTTATCCCAACATCCGGGCAGCGTGGGAAAATGTGGTTTCTGCAGAACGGTGGGGAATGGCACGCCGCTTGGCGTCCACGTTGGCCGACTATCAACAACAGCGCGGTCTGTGGCAGGATTGGATAGCGTGGACGGAATCCGGCATAGCAACCTCGGCGCAATCCGGGGATGACGCTGACGTGGCCGCGTTACAGAATAACCTGGGCGCCGCCTACGCCGCCTTGCCGACGGGCGACCGTGGGGCGAACCTGGCGCGCGCCATCGCCTGTTACGAAGCCGCGCTGCGCTTTTACACGCCGGAGGCCGCGCCGTTGGACTACGCTATGACGCAGAATAACCTGGGCATCGCCTACAAGAACTTGCCGACGGGCGACCGTGGGGCGAACCTGGCGCGCGCCATCGCCTGTTACGAAGCCGCGCTGCGCTTTTACACGCCGGAGGCCGCGCCGTTGGACTACGCTATGACGCAGAACAACCTGGGCAACGCCTACGCCGCCTTGCCGACGGGCGACCGTGGGG
>DAOOGN010000061.1:0-26032 GCA_035415725.1 Anaerolineae bacterium
AAACCTGGCATAGGGAATAAGTGGCTTCGTCAGGTTTACTAACCTGAATAGATACTTTGGAATAACCATTACACCGGCATGGCACAGGCGCTGCTTCTCGACCGACTGTTGCCGGGTTGGAAAAGCCGCGCCTTCGAGGATGATGTCTGGCTTGAGAACCTGCTGATGGAAGCGTCCCAAGGATGATCATAGCGTGAAAAGACTAAACCAGAGTGTACTTAGTATGATTTTGCTGTTGTTGACGGCCTGCGGAACGCCGTCGGCAGTGCGGCCGACGGCAACGCCGGGCGCGACATGGACGCCGACAGCCACCCCTATGCCCGTCCTCACGTGGACGCCAACGTTGACGCCCGCGCCCACGCCGATACCGCCGTTAGCCATCAACGTCTCATGGCCGGAATACGTCTCGGCGTTGGATCCGCCGTTCGTCATAGTGGATGTTCTGCCGCCGCCGGGAATGACGCCGGCCATTACGGTGAGCGCGAAGGTCTATGACCCCACGATAAAAGTTCACAGCACCTTCGAGCTGGTTGCGCAGGCCGGCCAGCGCTACGTTTCCACACAGCCTCTCCAATTATCGCTGAACGCGCCCGCTGGTCGCTGGTGGCTTATGGTGCAGGTGGACACAGCCTTGAACGTCATCGGAGAACGGATGAAAGTCTTCGAACCTGCGCCTGTCGAATTTCGCGCCCTGACGGATACTTTGCCCGCCGGCGTGACGCTGCACGTGCCGCTGGCTTTCACCGAAGTGATGGCGCAGGGCAATTCGTATGCCGGTGGGCGTGTGTGGCAGCATGGGAAGGGGGAAATCGCTCTGTGGTGGGCGCCCGGCCCGACGGAGGTGTTGCTCCTCAACAACGCTGTGGTGATGTTGGAAGCCACGCATAATCTCGCCGTGCCACCGGAAGTGGTGAGCAGCAGAGAAACCGACTGGCAGGGACAGCCGGCCTTTTTCTTCCAGGAGATGTGGCCCGGCAAAGAAGGCGGCCCCTCCAAAGTCTGGGTGATTCAGGGAGCGAACCATTGGCTCTACGTGCTGCGTATCCGCGCCGTGGGAGAGAAAACTATCCCCGTTCTGCTGCAAGAAGTCGCCGCGACGTTCGCCTTCCAATAACTCCGGTGCAGGTTCGGGCGCCGGGAGTGCCTGCCTGGAGCGTGACGAAAATTCGTAACTATTCGTAACTATTCAGCCGTCCTTGCCAGGTGGCGAATGGGACTTTGGGGAGGGCACATAATAAGTTACCCCTTCGGCAGGTGATGACCCTCTTATCCCCCAACCCCCTTCTCCCCCGCCAGCGGGGGAGAAGGGGGCAAAAAAGAGGGGGTGTGGCGACACCCCCTACAAAAATCCCCCTTCCTGGGGGGCAGGGGGGATGGGCTTATAGAAACATGAATATCTTGTCATACAGCAGCACCTGGCCTACCAAAGTCTACGCCAAACCTGGCATAGGGAATAAGTGGCTTCGTCAGGTTTACTAGCCTGAATAGATACAACTATTCAACCACCCTTGTCAGGTTGCGAACGGGACTTTGGGATTGGAATCCGTTCCGTGCGTTGACTTAAGCGCCACAGATTGGCGCGGATTTGCGCTTGTTCTTTGTCTTTGAACGTTGCCAGGAACTGTTCGAAGTGACGGCGGCGGTTGGTTTGTGCGCGGGGGCATGTCAGTTCCGGCGGAAACGTCCAGCCCTGCGCGCGAGCGTAGCGGGTGATATCCTTTTCGGGGGTGTAAATCAGCGGACGGATCAACGTCAGATGCCCGTTAAAGTAGCGCCGGCGCGGTTCGAGCGTCTCGAGCACGCCCTTGACCATCAAACTCATCAACGTGGTGACGGCGGCATCGTCGGCATGATGACCGAGCGCGACCTTGTTGCACCCCAGACGCTCGGCAGCGCCAAACAGCGCTTTGCGCCGGTTCAACGCACAGCGGAAGCAGTCCATCGGCAAGGGTTCGTCATCGGCCACGAGCAACGGTGCGATGTCGTACTGCACGCCCAACTCGCGGAACCACGGCTCCAACGTGGGGACGAGATTGGGCAGTCCGGCGGCTGTTCCGTCGATGTGCACAGCGACGACGGTATACTTTCCGGGAATGTCCACGCCACGCAGCAGCATATCCAGCAACACGCGGCTGTCCTTGCCGCCCGACACCCCTACCGCAATCCGGTCGCCATCCGCGATCAGTTCAAACTCCCGCACCGCGCGGTTGACGCTCTTCAACACGTACCGTGCTACTGTTTCGCTTCTAATGTCTAGTTTCTCACTTCTCCATCTTGCAGCCGCTTCCCGTACTGTGCCGCGTAATAGGCTTTATACAGCTCGCCGCTTTTGATGGGTCGCCACCACCACTCATTCTCCGCATACCAGCGGACGGTCTTCTCGATAGCCTCGGCGCAGGTGTGGGCTGGTTTCCATCCCAGGCTACGGAGTTTGCTGACATCCAGCGCGTAGCGGCGGTCATGCCCGGCGCGGTCTTCCACATGCTTGATGAGGCTTTCCGGCTTGCCGAGAGTCGCCAGTACAATGCGCGTCATCTCCAGATTCGTCATTTCTCCGCCGGTGCCCACGTTGTAGATTTCGCCCAACGTCCCGTGGTGCAGCACCCAATCAATGCCTTCACAGTGATCGAGAACATACTGGTAATCGCGCATCTGCTGGCCGTCGCCGTAGACGGGGAGCGGTTGGTCGTCGATGGCATTGGTGGCGAAAAGCGGCACGACCTTCTCCGGGTACTGGTAGGGGCCGACATTGTTCGCGCCGCGCGTGATGGTGACCGGCAGTCCCCACGATTCGTGATAGGCCAGCACCATCAGATCACCACCGGTTTTGCTGGCGGCGTAAGGACTGCGCGGCTTCACGTTGTCCGTCTCCGTGGAACGATTTTCCAGGACTTGCCCGTAAACCTCATCTGTGCTGACCTGGTGATAGCGTTCCAGCCCCAACTTCTTCGCCGCCTCCAACAGCACATAAGTGCCAAAGACGTCCGTTTGGATGAAGGACCCCGGCTCCATCAGCGAGCGGTCTACATGCGTCTCGGCGGCAAAGTTGACGAGGGTATCAATTCGGTAATCTCTCAACGTCGCTTCGACCATCGCGCTAGCGCCGATATCACCCTTCACGAAGGCATAACGGCCCGCGAACTTTTCCGCCACGTCCTGCAGGTTCTCCAGCCGCCCGGCGTAAGTGAGTTTATCGTAAGCGACGATGAAATAGTCAGGATACCTCTCCAGCAGGAAGCGTATGAAATTGGAGCCGATGAATCCGGCCCCCCCTGTGACCAACAACCGTTGCATAACATTCCCTCCCGAAAGTATAGCGAATCAGTGAATGAGCGAATCGGCAAACCCACCAATTCACCACGGTTCGTCCCTTGCCGTCTGGATAGTGAGCGCCAGGCTGAGCCGTGACGAAATTGGAAAGATGATGGCCGTAAGCAGTATACCACACATTGACGAAACCCCCGCATAATGTAAAATAGACCTGTTATGGAATACCGAGTGGATGCACCGTTAATCGTTCAGGGCGACCGGACTGTGCTCCTCGAAGTGAACAATCCGCATTACGAGGAGGCCAGGGACCACCTGGCACGCTTCGCCGAGCTGGAAAAAAGCCCGGAGTATATCCATACCTACCGCATTTCATCCCTCTCCTTGTGGAATGCGGCGTCGGCGGGAATGACTGCCGACGAAATCCTGGCAGGACTGCACGACTACGCCAAATACCCGTTGCCCGACAACGTCGTCGTCGAAATCAAAGAGGCGATTGGGCGTTATGGGCGTGTGCGGCTCACCCGTGATCCTAACGATCCCACCCGCCTGCGTTTGGTGTCCGACGATCCACTGCTCCTGATGGAACTGGAGCGCAATCACCATCTCAAAGTTTACATCCTTGATCGTCTGGGGCCGCATACGCTGCAAGTGCCGGCCTCGCGGCGTGGACACGTTAAGCAGGCGCTGGTCAAGGCCGGCTATCCCGCCGAAGACCTGGTGGGGTACATCAATGGCGGCACGCTCCCCATTCAACTCCGCGCGACGACAGCGGCGGGTTTACCTTTCACCGTTCGTCAGTACCAACAGGATGCCAGCGAAATCTTCTGGGCCAACGGCTCCGACGCCGGCGGTGCGGGCGCGATTGTCCTGCCCTGCGGCGCCGGGAAAACCATCGTCGGCATGGTCGCCATGACGCTGGCGCAGACGAACACGTTGATCCTCACGCCGAGCACCGTGGCGGCGCGCCAGTGGCGCGAGGAACTGCTCGACAAAACCACCGTCACCGCCGACATGATCGGTGAATACACCGGCCTGTGCAAGGAAATCCGCCCGATCACCGTCACCACGTACCAGATTCTCACCCATCGCAAACGCGGCACGAAGGACATGCACCTGTCGCTGGAGCAGGAATTTCCGCACTTCGGGCTGTTCAATGAGGGCCACTGGGGCCTGATCATCTACGACGAAGTCCATCTGCTGCCCGCGCCGGTCTTCCGCATCACGGCAGAGTTGCAGGCACGCCGTCGCCTGGGGCTGACGGCCACCCTCGTCCGCGAAGATGGACGCGAAGAGGATGTGTTCTCGCTGATCGGCCCGAAGAAGTACGACGTGCCGTGGCATGATTTGGAACGCCAGGGCTGGATCGCGCCGGCCATCTGCTACGAGATCCGCGTGGATATGCCGGAAAGCGAGCGTCTGGAGTACATTGTCGCCGAAGAGAGACAAAAATATCGTATCGCGGCGGACAATTCCGTTAAACTTGACATTCTGGATCGCCTGTTGCGTTATCATCAGGGCGACCAGGTGCTCATCATCGGCATGTATTTGCAGCAACTGGAGAAGATCGCCAAACACTACGGCTACCCTCTCATCACCGGTGACACTAAAGTTGTGGAACGTGAAGCGCTGTATGAAAAGTTCCGCACGGGTGAAGTCAAGACACTGGTGGTCTCTAAGGTCGCCAACTTCTCCATCGACTTGCCCGACGCCAGTGTAGCGATTCAAATTTCGGGCACGTTCGGCTCACGGCAGGAAGAGGCGCAGCGGCTCGGGCGCATCTTACGCCCCAAACCTGGCGGTCGACAGGCGTATTTCTACACCATCGTCAGCAAAGAGACGGTGGACCAACAGTACAGCGCCAATCGTCAGCGTTTCTTGACCGAGCAAGGCTACCGCTATCTGATTCTTTACGCTGAGGAAATACCCGCAGCACTGCCACACACCCAGCAGCGTCTCTTAGGAGCTAAGAGCGGCTGAAGCCGCCACTACCAACGGCAATTGGCGTAAGCCTTCATCATGAGGTGGAAAACAAACATGCCCAACACAGCGGCGGTCTGCGCACCGGATGCCCTTACAGAGGAGCTTAATTACACATGGTTGCAACCCGGCAAGCCCGTGAAGCCACAGGCGGAGGCACCCTTTTGGCTGTATCCTAACCAGGACGACATCACCGAGGTGGTGGAGGATATAGTGGAGCAGCAATGGCGCGTGGATTTCATCCGCCGGCAAATCACCCGGCTCGGTGTAAAACCCAAAGGACAGCGTCGGGTTGATTTGGTGCGGCAACTCATCGAATGTTTTCTCGATCCTGACCGGGTTGCCCGTCAGTGGGCCACCCTCGACGCTGAAGAGCAACGTTACTATCTCTACTGGCTTCTCTACAACAACCTGTCAAGTCTGCGTACCCAACCAACGTTCATCGATCAAATAGCGACCTTCTCCAAGCCGATAGGCACGTTAACCCAACGGATACTGCAAGCCGGTTTGGGGTTGCAAAATGAAGAGGGGCAATCTTTTGTCCCCTTCGAGATGTTCAAGCTGTTTCCGCCAGTCTACCTGCCTTTCGACTCAGAACCGCCGCCGGCGAGGTTCACGCCGGCGGCCGATCCGCACTTGCTGCTCACGCACGTGCAACAATTGTTAGGACTGGTGCAAGCCGGCGACTCTCATATCCAGCCTCGCCCGCGCTGGAGCCCGCCCCGCGTCAGCTATTACAGTGCTGAGTACCAGATCCATCCCCCTGTGCCGGATGATGCCCGACGTCTGTTGAGCAATCCGAATCTACAAGGCGTGATTACCTTATGCCCGCCGATACCCTACCTGGCTGACCAAACCCTTGCGGCGTGGTCTGCCCATCTGGAACTCTCACCGTCCATCGCCGAGCTTCTCTACCACGTGCTGCTTAGCGGTCAACTTCTGCTGCCGGGCGATCCGGTGACGCTCGACATGACACTGTTCCAGTCCTGGATGATACAAACTTCCTATAACCAATGGACGGCCCTCTACCAACTCTATCGCCATATCGCCGACTGGGCTGACTGGTGGCCGGACTGGCGCACGGGCGAGATTAAAATTCAATGGAATTATCAATATGCCTGGGGATTGTCAGCTATCGATAACACCCTCCACATGACGCACGTTATGCTGCGATGGACCATGCTAGATCTGCTGGCCTTTCTGCCTCACGACACCTGGCTTTCACTGGATAAGGTTATCCAATTTCTGATCAAGCTGTACCCTGAGCCGAAGACTTACCATTATCAGCAGAGTTTGTTGTGCAAAGACGCGCAGGATCAGTGGAAGGGGTTCCTGGAGCGGGTGTTGTGCGCCATGCTAAAGGGAGCCCTGCATGCCTTTGGACTGGTCGATATCGCGCCCACACCGGATGAGATCGAGGTTTTCCGGCTGCGGCATTTGCAGGACTTGCACTGGAACCGCCCAGGCACCCTGTTGATCGAAGACACAACCGCGTTTAGCCGTGACGATGTCGCCTTTAGCCCGCACGAACAGATGTTATCGATCAAGCCGCCGGCCAAGGCAGAGTTCCTCAGCGCCATACAGCAGTGGAGCAAACCCGGTGGGCTGGTCGACAGCCAACTGTGCTACCAACTGGACGTGGAGCGTCTGCACCAAGCGTTCGAACAGGGGGAAACACCGGACACGCTCGCCGAACGTTGGGAAAAAAGTTCGACTTTTCCCCCTTTCCCTGAAATTCAACAGTGGTGGCAACACTGGTGGGAGCGCTATGGTCATGTCCGATTTTATCCGCAACAAGTCACGCTGATGACGCGGGATGAATTCACGCTCCACGAGTTGCAAGTCGCTCTACCGACGGTGCGTGATGCTATCCTGGGATTGGTCACACCCCAGGTGGCGCTCCTGCAACCGGAACAGGTAAGCCACATCGTGAGCGACCTGAAACGTCAGGGGTACATGCCCAAGGAGGAAACGTGACCGAGAAGTTGAAGGCAGCACTCGATCTCTACAGTATGGAAGCGCTCAAAGCGATCGCTAAAAATTTGAACCTGGCTGCCGTCAAGCCCCCCATGCATAAAAGCGCGTTGATCGACGCGGTGAGTAATAAAATCGGTGAGATCGCCGGCTCAGCCACGTTCATCGGTCATCTAAGCCAGGCCGAACGCGCCACCCTGGCCTTACTGCTCCGAAATGACGGCGTGAGCACACTGCACGACATCACCGCGCCTTTGGTGATGGCCGGCCTGGTTTATGTCGAAGGTCAGGAGTCCACCCTGGCTTGTCCCCGCCTCGAAGATGTCTTGCTTTCTCTGCTGGGCAAAGGACTGATCATCAATCTTAACGAAATCACCGGCACGGCCACACGTCGCGCCTTCACGCCCATCGACAAAATGGGCATCGCACCAGAGGTGCGGGCAGTCCTCCCGCGCAAGTTGTTGCCGCTTCCAGAACCCGTCTTGAATGGGCCAACGGCCTCCGCACCGCCGCCGCATGTCGAAAGCAACGATGCCGAACCGTATCTGCGCCAGCTTTTTTTCCTATGGGGGGAGCTACGTCGAGAACCGGCGGATTGCCTCAAATCCGGCGAGATCGCCAAACGCGATAGGCGCCGCATGGCGAAAAGCATCGGTCTGGATGCAGAAAATGACCTTGAGCGCCTGGTCTGGATGCAAAAGATACTCCAGGCTTTGAAGATGCTAACAAGTTCTGCGGGGACGATCAGCGCCATCGATAACGAGGCAGTTAAACTCTTCTGGAACGCATCACCGCGTACCCAATTGTCCACCCTCCTCCAGAGCTATCCTGATATTGCCTTTGCGCCCTCTCTGGATATGAGTTTTCTTGCCCAGTACTCCTATTCCGCTGCGCTGACACGTCCCTGGGCAGAAATACGGCGGCAGGTTCTAAACGTTCTCAAGGAAACTGCCGGGGCGGGGTGGTTCTCTGTTCCCCTCTTGATGGTGCTTCTCAATAGTGGACGTCAGGGCCGGATCGCCTTGCCCGATTCCACGCTGAACATGCTCTACACCAACTTGCGCTGGTATCCCGCCAAGCGCCGTGACGAGCTGGACAGCAAACTGCAACAACTGGATCGCCAGGCAGTTAACGCAATTCTCACAGAGTTGCACATGCTCGGTGTCATAGAACTCGGTTACGCGGCGCCGGGCGGCGACCTGGTGGCGTTTCGACTCACCCCCCTCGCCCGTGCGTATTTCACCAACCAACCCTTTGCCTCCTCGGAAGAGAGCGGACAGGTGATTCTCCAACCCGACTTCCAAATTCTGGCTATGGGCCCGGTGGCGCTCTCCATCCTGGCAAACCTGGAACGTTTTGCCGCCCGGGAGAAGTTCAGCACCAGCGTCGTCGCCTACCGCATCACACGCGAGGCCACCTATCAGGCTCTGCAACGCGGGGAATCGCCGGAAACCATCTGCGCTTTTCTCGAGGAGGCCACCGGACAGCCGGTGCCTCAAAATATCAGCCGCACGTTGGAAGAATGGGGAGCACAGTACGAGCGCATCATCATCCGCCGCAACATCACCATCCTGCAAACCGACAGCGCCGACGTCCTCAACGAACTGCTGCACAATCCGGCAGTCCGCCCTTTTCTTCACCGGCTGGACGACCGCACGGTGTGGATGCGCGCACAACACACGGCCAAAATTGAAGCGGCGTTGAAGGTGCTGGAAATGTTGCCGGCTTATTCACAAGGCCCAGCGGCAGACCTTCCCCACAGCCTGGAGTGGGAACAAGACACGTTGCGTCCCCGGCATCCTCTGCCGAGTCTCTATGTTGCCGGTACGATCCGCCGTATGGCGGAAGAAACCGATGGACGTTGGCAATTGACCCCCTCCAGCGTGCGTCGCGCCGTCTCCACGGGGCTGGACATACCGGACATCATCGAATTGCTGGAACGCATGACAGGAACGCCGCTCTCCGCGGAATGGCACAAGCAGCTCAAAGCATGGGGCAAGCATTATGGTTCTGGGCAAATCGCGCCGGTGTTGCTGTTGCATCTGGAGAGTGATGAGGCCCTTCAGGAATTACGCCGCGCCGACCGCCGCTTGAGCCGCTGGATTCACCCCCTGCCGCAAGCCCCCGGCCTGGGTGTCATCGATGAGAAACACTGGGAAGAGCTTCAATCTCTGTTGACGGAGTGGGGTATCGACATGAAAACCGAGCGTTGGTGGTAGCGTCGGTTGCATACCCCAGCAGTCCCGGCTCTCGTTCTTGCCGTAAACCAGTACCTTCGTCATATTGGCATGCGCCGTAAAAATGTTATAATGGAGTGTAGTTTTTCGTCACACGGAGGCCGTCCATGAGTCCGGCACAACCCAGCGCAGCAGATCGAAAAAAAGCAGAGACCTTATACCAGGAAGCGCGCACCGCTTACGAACGTTGGGATGTTGAACTTGCCATCAAAAAGCTCGAAAGCGCTTTGGAACTGAACCCCAACAACCCTTCTTACCACATGAGTCTGGCGCAAATCCTGTCGCGGGCCGGCGACTTTGATCGTGCTCTGCGCGCTCTGGCCAATTACCTGCGCCTGGCGCCGGATTCGCCGGTGGCCGGCCGTGTCGAGCAACTCTTTGCCAGTGGCATGGATCCCGTCGAAGAAAGCCTCACCGACCGGATGACGGCGGCGCAAATGCCTATCGATATGATCGGCGCGGCGATTCAGATGTGGATGGAATTTCGGATTGCACTGGGCGAAGAACTGCTGAGCATCCCCAAGCCCGAAGCGTGGGCGGCGGCGCTGGATTACACCGTCCGCAAAGTTAATTTACGCGATGTGCCCCTGGATAAACTCGCTGTCCTTTACGACGTGTCGGCGGAGACGGTCCACAAACACAACACCACCCTGGTCAAAATGCTCGACATCATGCCATGCGATTATCGCTATTTCACCGGCCCCCAAAATCCGCTCGATAAGCTCGTGGAGGCCGCAGAACTGCTCGATCAACTGGAAAATCGGTTCAACGAGGAGTGATTCCCGTCCGCCAGGGAGGGGGCTTGGGCCGCTCTCGGCCACGCTCTTGCAGCCGGGGTGACTCCAGGCTATCATAGACGCGGGGACGACCAAGCCCCCGCGTCGGTTTTTACCCCTACGCAGACGTGAGTTTCCTAAAATACAGTCGTTACGCAGTGGCTTGTTTTTCACCGCGGAGATCGCCGGGAAAGCACAGGCAAACTCAGCGCTCTCGACGTACTCGGCGGTAAACTCTCTTTCTGTAGCGCCAGCCGCGTAACTACGATCGATACTCAAGACACCCTGAGATTGGAGTGATCGATGTCCAATGAGCTTTCTCCAAGCCAATTCCGTGATTTAGCCGCCGCCATCGAGACGGAAGTTGCCCGCGTCATCGTCGGCCAGCGTGATGTCGTGCGTCACACGCTCATCGCGCTGTTGGCGAACGGCCACCTGCTCCTGGAAGGGTTGCCGGGCCTGGGTAAGACGATGCTTGTGCGTACCCTGGCCTCGACGCTGCGTCTTGACTTCCGCCGTGTGCAGTTCACACCCGACCTGATGCCCGCCGACATCATCGGCACCGACATCCTCGAAGTGACCGACACCGGCGAGCGACGCTTCCGGTTCCATCGCGGGCCGGTCTTCACCCACCTGCTGCTGGCCGACGAAATCAACCGCGCCACGCCCAAGACGCAATCCGCCCTGCTCGAAGCGATGCAGGAGCGCCAGGTGAGCATGGGCGGTGCGACGTACCCGCTGGCGCAGCCGTTCCTCGTGCTGGCGACGCAGAACCCCATCGAGCTGGAGGGCACTTACCCCCTGCCGGAAGCGCAACTCGACCGCTTCCTGTTCAAGATCAATGTGGGGTATCCTTCGGCGGACGAGCTGGTGGAGATCATGAACCGCACCACCAGCGCGACGGCGCTGGACGTGCATCCCATCGCCGACGGCGACACCGTGCTGGCGATGCAGACCCTGGCGCGCGGCATCCCGGTGGCGACGCCGGTGAGCACCTATGCCGCCCGGTTGACCGTCGCCACGCACCCCGATAACCCCGACGCGCCGGAGATCGTGCGCCGGGCCGTGCGCTACGGTGCGAGTCCACGCGGCGCACAGGCCCTCATCCTGGGGGCAAAAGTCGCTGCGTTGCTCGCCGGACGCTACAACGTAGCTCTGGAGGACGTGCGCGCCGTGGCCCCGGCGGCCCTGCGGCATCGTTTGATCCTGAATTACGAGGCCGAAGCGGAAGGCATTGCAGCGGATGCCATCATCACCGCTATCCTGGAGGCCGTCCCGGAGTCTTGACATGACGCCAGACGCCGATCTCGCGCTGCTCTCACGTCTGCGCTTTGTGACGCGGAAACGCAAGCGCGGCGGGACGTGGGGCGAGCGACGTTCCACGCGGCGCGGCACGGGCCTCGAATTCGCCGACTACCGCGACTACACGCCCGGCGACGATCCCCGCCGGGTGGATTGGAACCTCTATGCGCGGCTCGACCGCCCCTACGTGCGCCTTCACGAGGAAGAAGAAGACCTCGCCGCGATGGTGCTGCTCGACGGCAGTGCGTCGATGGCGTGGGGCGAGGGCGAGGCCGCCCGCTGGCCGGCCGTGCAGCGGCTGGCGGTGGCGCTGGGAGCCATGGCGTTGCTTGGCGGAGATACACTCGGCGGGGCAATTGGGCAAAGTACGTCGTCTGGCACATTCTGGGGGCCAAACCGGGGGCGGGGATTGCTGCCGGCCTGGCAAGCATGGTGCGTCAACCTCACGCCCGGCGGCGCAACGGTGCCGGCAGAAGCCCTGCGCACTCTCCCCGGGCGCCCCGGCCTGGCCCTGCTGCTCACCGACGGCTACGATCTCGCCGGATTGAGCGCCGGATTGGCGGCGCTCGCCGGGCGTGGTCATGAAGTCGTGCTCCTGCACCTGCTCACCCCTGATGAACTCAACCCCACGCTGCGCGGCGACCTGCGTCTGGTGGATGCCGAAACCGGCGACAAGCGCGAGGTCACGGTCGATGGCGCGGCGCTGGATGCTTACCAACGCCGTCTGGCGGAGTGGCAGGCCGAGCTGCGCGCGCTCGCCGGCAAGCATGGCGGGCGTTATGCCCTGCTGCGCACCGACATTCCCTTGCGGCGGATGCTGCTGGACGATTTACGGCGGGCGTGGATCATTCGTTAAAAAGTGTTGCGTGGGGTATAATGGGTAGCGAGATAACGATGCGGGCGCTGAATGAAAAAGCGTTCAGGCGGATCAAGCGGTAGCCATGGCGATGGTGTATGCCCCTCGATGATCTTGCCGCCGCTCTCCGTTGGGCCAGCGCCCTCCTTGCCTCTCAGACCGACCACCCCCACATGGAGGCGGAACTGCTATTGGCACATCTCCTGAATCAACCGCGCACCTATCTGTATGCGCATCCCGAAGTGCAGCTTGCCGCGGAACAGGCTGCCACGTATGCTGAATGGGTACAACGTCGCGCTGCCGGCGAGCCACTGCCCTACATCATCGGCCAGATCGAGTTTTTCGGATTGCTGTTCGCCGTCACGCCGGATGTGCTGATTCCTCGCCCGGAGACAGAGACACTGGTGGGAACCGCACTAAGGTGGATTGGCGCACGCCCCCATGCCACCGCCGTGGATGGTGGCACCGGCTCCGGTTGTATCGCCGTGGCACTGGCCGTCCACGCGCCTTCGCTGCATCTGTATGCCACGGACATTTCCCCCGCCGCGTTGCGGGTCGCGCGCGCCAACGCCGAACGTCACCGTGTCGCCGGGCGTATCACATTTTTGGAGGGTGATTGGCTGACACCCTTGCCCCAACCGGCAGACCTTGTGGTCAGCAATCCGCCCTATATCGCCGCTGACGAATGGGATACGTTGCCCTTTTCGGTGCGCCAAGAACCGCAGCTTGCGTTGCTCGCCGGCGCGGACGGCCTGCATGCGATCCGGCGGTTGTTGCGACAAGCCCCAACCCGGCTTGCGCCTGGTGGCCTGATGCTGGTGGAGATCGGTGAACGACAAGGCGCAGCGGCGCTGGCGCTGGCGCGGACCACTTTCCCCCAAGCCGCCGTCGCGATTCTCCCCGACCTCGCCGGGAAAGAGCGCGTGCTCCAAATCGCTGTGTAGTAACGACCTTAGTCGTTTTTTGATCAGAGAAGCGACTGAAGTTGCAGCGACACGGCTATTCCGCCCACTTGATGAAACCGGGCAGGAACGGTGTCACTGCATCGGGATGCTGCGGCAGCACACGCACGGTATAGCCGTGCAGACCACTCATGGTGCATTGTGTGGTCGCTTCAAACAGATAAACTCCCTCTTCCATGCGCTTGAGCACGTGCATCGGTTCGGCGCGCCCTTTGACGATCTCCCCGCTTGGATTAACCAGGCCGATGTACAACTCGACCCATACATCCTCCGGCGACAGTTCCCCCAGATGCACTTCTGCCTGAGCCACGAATTTATCCCCGACTTTGATCTCAGTGGGTAAATCGCCGTTGACTTTCTCGATGCGAATGTGCGACCAGTTATCGTAGAGCCGTAATTTCCAGGCCGCCAGCGACTTGGCGCCGGTGAGATCATCCGCCGTCAAGAGATCATAACGTTTGGCGGCGGGCATATAGAAGCGGTTGGTGTATTCCGCCACCATCCGGTTCGTGTTGAAGAAGTACGACAGCGCGCCGATGCTATTTTTCATCAGACCAATCCAACGCCGCGGCAGATTGTCCCGTCCCCGATCATAGAACATAGGGATGACATCGCGTTCGAGCAGATCATAGAGGGCTTCGGCCTCGACTTGATCCTGGACGTCCATGTTGTCATAGATTTCACCACGCCCGATAGCCCAACCGACGCTGGGGGTATAGGCCTCCTCCCACCAGCCATCGAGGATGCTTACATTCAGCACACCATTCGCGGCGGCCTTCATCCCACTCGTGCCGCTGGCTTCACGAGGACGGCGCGGGGTGTTCAGCCAGACATCGACGCCTTGCACCATGTAACGTGCGACCGTCATATCGTAGTCTTCCAGAAAAACCAGTCTGGACCGGAAAACATCCTGACGCGCCAGGGCGACGATCTTCTGAATCAGTTCTTTGCCCGGATTATCGTGGGGGTGTGCCTTGCCGGCAAAGATGATCTGCACGGGGCGTTGGGGATCGTTGAGCAGGCGGGCCAAGCGTTCTGGATCACGCAACAACAACGTCGCGCGCTTGTAGGTGGCGAAGCGACGGGCAAAACCGATGGTCAACGCCTCAGGATCGAGCGCCTCGCCGGCGGCTTCGACCTCGCTGGGCGCGGCGCCGCGTTGTTCAAGTTGCTGCTGAAGACGGTTACGCGCGAAGGCGACCAGACGCTCGCGTCGCCGCTCGTGGGTGCTCCACAACTCTTCCGCAGCGATATAGCCGGCCCGTTGCCAGACGCTTTGATCCGCCGGCTCCTCACGCCAGCGTGGTCCCAGGTAGCGATCGTAGAGCACTTTCATGTCGCGTGAAATCCACGAAAGGATGTGCACGCCGTTGGTAACGTGGGAAATCGGGATTTCGTTCTGCGGTACGCCCGGCCACAGTCCCTCCCACATCTGCCGGGTGACTTCGCCGTGCAGCCGGCTGACACCGTTGCTGTAGGCAGACATCCGCAACGCCAGGATGGTCATGCAGAAGGGTTCGTTATAATCGTAGGGATTCTGCCGTCCCAGGGCCAGGAAATCATTCCACGGCAGGTTGAGCTTGTGGGTGACGTAATCCTTGAAGTAATACTCCATCATCGGCGGCGGGAACCGATCGTGTCCGGCGGGCACCGGTGTGTGCGTGGTGAAAATGAGGCCGGCGGAAGCCGCCTCCCGCGCTTCGTAGAAGGACACTTTGTATTGATCCATCAAACAGCGTGTCCGCTCTAACCCGAGAAATGCCGAATGCCCCTCGTTCATGTGATACACCGTGGGGTTCAAACCCAGAACCTGCAAGGCGCGATAGCCACCAATGCCCAACAGAATCTCCTGCCGGATGCGTGTGTCCTGGTCGCCGCCGTATAATTGATCGGTGATGTCGCGGTCTTCAGGACGAGTGTTGTCGGGAATGTTGGTATCGAGCAGATAGATCGGGGTGCGTCCCACATCGGCCCGCCAGATGCGCGCGGTGACAGTGCGCCCGGGGAACTCCACCCCAACGGTCAGTGGGTTTCCCTGCGCATCACACGCCATCCGCAGGGGAAGGTTGTCGAAGTGATTATTTTCATAGGCTTCCTGTTGCCACCCGGCCTGATTAAGGTACTGGCGGAAATACCCTTGCTGGTAGAGCAAGCCCACACCCACGAGCGGCAGTCCCAGATCGCTGGCCGATTTGATGTGGTCGCCGGACAGAATGCCAAGCCCGCCGGCAAAGATGGTCAGACATTCCGTGATACCGAACTCAAAGGAGAAGTAGGCAATCAGCGGGTCCCTGGTTTCGCCATGCGTGCGGGCAAACCAGGCGGTGGACTTCTCATGGAGATGGTCCTCCAGATATTGCGTGACCCGTTTCAGGTGCGCCATAAACCCTACATCTTCAACCACGGCTTCGAGGCGAGACTGATCAATCGTTCCCAACATCAGAACGGGATTGTGGTTGGTCTTTTCCCACAGATCGCTGTCCAGACGGCGGAACAGTTCGATGATATCGTGTTTCCAGGCCCACCGCAGGTTGTAGGCCAGGTCCCATAGAGGTTTCAAAGGTTCGGGCAGCGCCGGGATGATGGAAAAGGTGCGCATCGGTTTCGGTTTCATCGATACTCTACTCCCTTGAAAATAGCCACCGAGTACCCAGAGATCACACAGAGAGAAAAAACTCTGAGTACTCTGCGTTCTCTGTGGCCTAAATTTGGGTCCTCGTTGGTGTGAAATCCCGCATGTAGATAGACTCCTCTCAAGATAGCCACCAAGTACCCAGAGATTACACAGAGAAAAAACTCTGAGTACTCTGTGTTCTCTGTGGCCTAAATTTGGGTCCTCGTTGGTGTGAAATCCCGCATGGGAACTCCTTCCAGTTAAATGATAAGTCATCACTACAACTATTATAGCATAACTGGAACCGCATCACAAAACGCAACGGAAGTCGGCGTTTTTTTCGCCATCCCTGGCTTACGGCGTCTTCAACACCAAGGGCAAGTAGAGGCGGAGCATGTTGAGCTTGAGCGTGACGCTGCGCGTCAGGCTCTGGTATCCCGGCACGGCAATGGTGGCCTGGTTGATGACAACGGACGGCAGAACAGCCGTACTGCTGAGAACAGAGGGCGTGACGAGAGCGGCATAGGTGAGGGTGATGTCGGGTGTAGGCGAGAGCATGCCTGTCCATTGCAACAGCGGCGCTTGCGTCTCATCCACCTCGCCGGACGTGGCGTTGAATGTTCCGGGAATGTAGGCCAGGCCCGGGCGGAGCACATCGCTCATCACGGCAGTAAGGGATAGCGGCCCGCTTGCATTGCGAATGCCCACCGTGTACGTCACACGATCGCCATTGTAGGCGAACGGCGTAGAGACGGTCTTGAACGACGGCGTAAGGTCAGGAGAGTCAACCTCACTTGCCCCGCCATCCCATCCGGCAAGGCGCGCCCACAGCGCCCACACCGCATACGCCTTCCGGTTGCAGTTGAGCGGACTTTCGTCGCTGTGCGCACAGCCACAACTGTACCAGTCCACGTTTTCGGTGTGGCTGTTTTGCCAGTCCACAGCCCAATTTTTGTCGAGCGAACCATTGCCATCCGAGTCATAGTTACACGCATCATCAACGTTCTTATCGCCGTAGTAATTACCGTCCGGGTCATACAATTCAAGGTCATTGAAATCATACAGCACCTTGTTGTTGGCGATACAGTAATCGCGGATCTGTTGATTGCGCAGGTGCAGGTTGCCTTCTTCGCCGGAACCATCCGAGTGACCGGTCATGTAGACGAAAGTAACGCCCGGATAATCCAGTTCCAGTTGCGTCATCGGCGCGAGATACATATCGAGCATGTCCTGAGCACTATAGCCGGATGCCTGCCCGCACCACGACCACATAATGACATTCATCTCCGGATGATTCTGCCCGCGCCCGGTGACGGGATCGGCTGTGCCAAGATACGCATACGTCTCCTCAACCCAATTGGGATAGTAACCCGCGTCGTGATCCAAGTCTCCCTCGCCATAACCATCACCCTCGAAGTAGTGCAAATATATGCCTCCCTCATTGCCATCATGGCTGAACTGGAAAATATTGTTCGGCAGAGCCAGATCCAGTCCGCCCCCGTTGGCAAAACCGATCAATCCGTTCATCCCATCGGTGAGTTGGCTGCCGTGTGACGTATGCCCGTAGCCGATGTGCAGCACGCGCTTGGCCTCCTCAATCCATGCTTGCGGAACGGTGGCAATGTCGGTAGAGGTGTGGTCGATGATAAGCGGCGTCGTGCGCGCCTGCGGAGCGTCCGGCGCTTTGATTCCGGCAGCGACAGCAGGCCCCGCGCTAAACGGCAGCAGCACAAGCATCAATAAAGCAAAGCTATTGATCCATCTCAACGTTTTCATTCGATCCCCCCTTTCCTGGAAAACTGGTCTACACGCATCTTGCCAAACACAATTTTAACTATACTATCAAAGTGTGGCGAGTCAATGAGACTATGATACTGGCTTCAACGAAAATGACGCCGGAAGAGTTTTTTGAAGGGCATGACCTATCGATGCACCTCTTTGAGGCGGTGCGTGGCGCGCTCGGCGCCATCGGCAGCGCGGAGACACGGGTGACGAAGAGCCAGATCGCGTTCCGCCGCCGTAAGGCTTTCGCGTGGGTATGGATGCCGGGCAAATATCTCCACGGCTCGCGCGCGCCTCTCGTGCTCACCCTCTCTTTATCCCGCCGGAATGCCTCGCCACGGTGGAAAGAGATCGTCGAGCCGTCGCCGGGACGTTTCACGCATCACCTTGAACTGTATGCCCTCGCCGACATCGACGACGAGGTGCGGAACTGGCTGCGTGAAGCCTGGACAGCCAGTCATTAGTCGGTTCTGACGGATACCGGCAGCGCCCGCACCCGCTGCCCCGTCGCCTGGAAGACGGCGTTGGCAATCGCCGGGGCTGCGCCGACCATCACCGGCTCCGCCAGGTTCTTCGCGCCGAACGGGCCTTCACGCAGAGTGGTCTGGATATAGGTCGCGTCGATGTCCGGTACGTCGGTGGCACGCGGTATGTGGTAGGTGTTCAACTCCAACGTTTGGGGGACGGCGTTCTCGAAGCGGAAATGCTCCGTCAGCGCGTAGCCAAGCCCCTGCGCAACCCCGCCATACAGTTGGCCCAACGCTCCGGCGGGATAGAGAATCCGCCCCGCATCGTGCGCCGCCCACATGCCGGTGACAG
Organism: Anaerolineae bacterium; assembly: GCA_035415725.1. Taxonomy (GTDB): domain Bacteria; phylum Chloroflexota; class Anaerolineae; order B4-G1; family SLSP01; genus DSWT01. The sequence continues at coordinate 18,570 of DAOOGN010000061.1, forward strand.
CGATTTTCCCCGTCCGCGCGGTAACCTCCACCTCGGCCACCAGCGCGCCGAAGACGTAGCAAAAATACGGTTCGCCGGTCCCTTTCTCGAAATCCCAGTGGATGGGGCGGATCTCCCACCGTCCCTCAACCGAGAGCGGCAGGCCCATCGCGCGGGCATGTGCCGTCACCGCCTCGAAGGTCAGCGGTTCCTCGTCGGGACCGATGAAGCGTTCGCCGTCGCACACAAGCTGCTCCGGCGCGCAGTGCAGAGCATCCGCCGCCGCGAAGGTGAGTTGTTGCCGCAGTTTCTCCGCCGCCACGCGCACCGCATTGCCCCCTACGATGGAAGCGCGCGAGGCCACCGTCGCCCCGGAGTCGACCGCCGTGTGGGTGTCGGGACGCAATATCCGCATCCGGCGCATATCGACATCCAGGATTTCCGCCGCCAGCAGGCTGAAGACGGTGCGACTGCCCTGCCCGTAATCGGTGAGGCCGGAGGTGAGCGTGATCCCGCCGTCCGGGTCGACCGCGAGCGTGGCCACGGCGAAGTCGTGGCCCTCGCCGCCCAGGCCGCTGCCGTGGAAGTAGCAGGCCACGCCAATCCCCTTGCGGCGGACGGCGTCCACGGGCTGATGGGCGTAAGCGACGCGCTTTTGGTCCCACCCTGACGCCTCGCGCACTCGCTCCAGACAGGCCGTCAGACCCACCTCGTGATCGATGGGGTCGCCCGTCATCGTACAGTCGCCCTCACGCAGGCAGTTTTGCAGGCGGAAATCCAATGGATCGCGCCCCAGCCGGTACGCCAGCTCGTCCAGCGCCATTTCCACAGCGGCGCCGGCCTGCACATTGCCGAAGCCGCGAAACGCGCCGGAGAAGCCGTTGTTGGTGTAGACGGCGGTCGTATCCACGTGGACGGCGCGGTAGCGATAGGCGCCCGCCGCGTGCATCGTCGCACGCCACGAGGCCAGCGGCGTCATCGACGCATACGCCCCGCTGTCCATCAGCACTTCGGCTTTGGCGGCTTGCAATGTGCCGTCGGCCTCTGCGCCGAGGATGAGATGAATCCGCGACGCCTGGCGTTTGTAGGATGCCGCCATCGACTCAGCACGGGAGAGCAGTAGACGCACCGGCCTTCCGGCAAGCAACGCCAGCTTCGCCGCTTGCGCCGTCATCTGGTAAAGCGTGTCGTCCTTGCCGCCGAATGCCCCGCCGACTGGCGGCTGGATCACACGCACGAGCGAGGTGGGCAGTCCGAGCACCTTCGCAGCGTTGTCACGATTGATGAAAGGGCTTTGGTTGTTGGCGTAGAGCATCACCCCGCCGTCAGGCTCAGGGATCGCCAGCGCGCCCTCGGTCTCGATGTAGGCATGTTCCTGATGGGGGAAGGTATAGACTTCGTCCAGCACAACGGGACACGCGGCCAGAAGCGGCGCGGGATCACCGTTGCGGACGATATGCCGGTCGCAGAGGTTGCCCTCGCCCACGCCACCCGCCGTCAGCGTCACCGGACGGTCAGGGATCATCGGGGCATCGGCATCCAGCGCGCGGGTCATATCGCTGACTACCGGCAGCGGTTCGAGTTCGAGCACGATGGCGTCGATGCCGGCCTGCGCCGCCGCTTCGGTCTCCGCCGCCACCGCCGCGATTCCTTCTCCCACAAAGCGCACCTTTCCCCAGGCCAGGATGTAGTTGTCTTTCACCGGCCAGCCGAAGTTGCCGTGATCGACAAAATCCGCGTGGGTGATGACGGCTTTGACGCCGGGAACGGCTAGCGCCGGGGCCGTATCCAGCTTGACGATACGCGCATGCGGAACGGAACTGCGCAGCACCTTTGCGTAGAGCATCCCTGCCACACGCATGTCGCCCACGTACTTCGCCCGCCCCGAGACCTTGTCCGGCCCATCCACGTTTTGAACTTTAGGATTACCGACATATTTTAGATTTTCGATTTTGGATTTTAGATTTTGGAATTCGCCGATTCGCTCATTCGCTGATTCGCTGATTCTGCGCTTTGCCGTCAGTTCGACCGCATCCACAATCTGCTGATAGCCGGTGCAGCGGCAGAGGTTGGGGGCGATGGCACGGCGGATTGCGTCGCGGGTCGGGGAGGGATTAGCGCGCAGCAGCGCCTCGGCGGCGATGATCATCCCCGGCGTGCAGTAGCCGCATTGGACCGCGCCACATTCCAGGAATGCCTGTTGCAGGTCGTTGAGGCCGCCGTCGGGAGCGTGGAGGCCTTCGATAGTGGTGACGGCGCGCCCGGCCACCTTCGTCGCCGGCGTACGGCACGCCTTCGTCAGTTTGTCATCCACCAACACCGAGCATGCGCCGCATGCGCCTGTCTCGCACCCGCGCTTCGTTCCCGTCAGCCCGAGCACCGTGCGCAGCAAATCGACCAGAAGCATGTCTTCAGCAATGTCTGGCAAGCAGACGCGCGCGTTGTTGAGTATGAATTCGAGTTTCACAATTTATCTCCTCCAGGACTTACGCAAGCCTGGCTCGAATCAAGCGCGGAGGATTTGTAGTGATGCCTTCAGGCGTCTCTTAGGAGCTAAGAACGGCTGAAGCCGTCACTACAAACGGAAATTTGCGTAAGTCCTATCCCCTAAAAAACAGTTTTGTAGGGCGAGTTGGTAACTCGCTCTACCATTTTCCGAAGCACCCAATGCCCCAGCCGTAGTAGGCAATCGCAGCGACGATGACGAACAGGCCGGAACCGGCGATCACGGCATAATCTGCTGCCCGCAAGCGCGTTTCGTGCAGATAAGTGCGCTGTGAACTGCCGGTGAAGGCTCTAGTCTGTAAGACAATGTCGAGTGTCTGTGACTTGACCAGCGCCCCCAAAATGAGCGGCACGGCAATTTTGGCATAGACGCGCAAGCGCTTGAGCGGCCCCAGGGCCTCAAACGCGAATCCTCTCAGCCGCTGCGCTTCGATGATCGTCTGAATTTCCTCGAACAGCATGGGGAAAAAGCGCAGCGTCGCCGAGAAGATAAAGGCAATTCTATACGGAATGCGTATTTTGACCATGCCGATCACCATCGCGTTGACGTCGGTGGTGAAGATGCCCAGGGGCAACACGAGGATCATCGTGAGCGTTTTGCAGACGACGTTGAGCGCATACAGCACACCCTCCCACGTCATCATGCCACCGCCGATGATCGCCCACGAGGCAGGGAACGTGAAAAGCGGAGTGAGCGTCTCGCGGTGCAATCGCGCGCGGACCAGGTCCGCGCCCCCGAAACCCTGCATCACCATCATAAACACGGCGAAGGGCAGCAGCAGCGTCAGAACTGTGCGAAGGTAACTGCACTTGACGCCGACTGCCAGACACGCCAGCATCACCACCAGGGCCAGCGCCCCGCCCAGCACCGGGCTTTCCCACACGAGGGCGACCCCGGTGATAGCAGCCATCAACGCCAGCTTGGAGCGGAAGTCCAGCCGCGTGAAAAACGAATCGCGTTCAACGGTGGGCAATGTCAATGCGCTCATATCGAATCGTGAGTCTTGTAGTCGTGAGTCTTGTAGTCGTGAGTCGTTGCTGTAGCCAGTCTCCGACCGCGCCACCGAAAGGATAATCCGTTTCAGTCGTTAAATCCGTTGACCGTGAAACAGGCGGCGACTTCTTCGGGGGTGAGGAGCGGGAAGTCGGCCTGGCGTTCCTCCGCCAGGGCGCGGGCGAGCAACACGGCTTGCGGCGGAGTGATGGAGGTGGATGCCAGCACATCGACCGCATGGTAGGCCGTACGGATGGGCGCATCCAGCAACAGCGCGCCTTGCCCCATCACCACCACGCGCTCGGCATACGCCGGCATCAGGTAAAGGTGGTGGGTGATCACGATGATGGTTTTGCCCGCCGCGTGCAACTGCTGGCTGATGTCGAGGATGGCGCGCGCCCCCCGGTAATCCTGCCCTGTCGTCGGCTCGTCGAAGATGACCACGTCGGGACGCAGCGCCAGAATCGCCGCGATGACGACGCGCGCGCGGTCGCCTTTGGGCAACGCCAGGGGATGCGCGCCGCGCTGTTCCCCCAGCCCGAGCGCGGTCAGGCTCTCCGCGACGCGCGTTGCGATCTCCACGGCGTCGTATTTGAGATTCTTCAAGGCGAAGGCCACTTCGGCCTCGACGGTGGCATTGAAAATCTGATGGTCGGGGTTCTGCGCCACGTAGCCGATGCGGCGCGCCAGGGCACTCGTCGTCAGGTCGCGGGTATCGACGCCGTCCACCAGCACCTGGCCGGAGGTGGGAAGCAATAATCGCAGAAAGTGCTTCACCAGCGTGCTCTTGCCTGCGCCGTTCTGCCCGATGATGAGTACATACTCGCCCGCATGGATGTCGAGCGAGACATCATGCAGTGCCATCGTGCCGTCACCGTAGACGTGAGTGAGGTTACGGACTGCAAGCAAAGGAACACCGCGTTTTTCTGTCGTCAGTGGAGAAATGGAAGGCACTTGCACCGGATGGACGTGTGCGGCTGCCCTCAACGCTGCGATTCCTTCCCTCAGACGGACGGGGATCATGGGGACAGGGACGCCGGCTTGACGGATTTCCACGAAGGTCTGGGCGACCTGCGGCGGGCGGATGTGACAGCGTTCCAGGCGCTCGACATCCGCGTACAGCTCGTCGGGCGACCCCACGGCGACGAGCGCGCCGTCGACCAGCAACGCCACGCGGTCGGCATGCTCGGCCAGTTCCTCGGCGGCGTGCCCGGCCATCACCACCGTGACGCCCAACGTCTTGTTCAGCTCATGCACGGTAGCGAAGACTTCCTGCGCGCCCAGCGGATCGAGCTGCGAGGTTGGTTCGTCGAGCACGAGAAGGTCAGGCTGCACGGCCAACGCGGCGGCAATCGCCAGGCGCTGCTTCTGCCCGCCGGAAAGTTCGCGGGGATGTTTTTTGGCGGTACCTTCGAGGCGGACGGCTTCCAGCACACGCGGGATGCGGATCAGCATCTCCTCGCGGGGAACGTTGAGGTTCTCCAAGGCGAAGGCGATCTCGTTTTCAACGGAGGTCGCCGTCAGTTGTGTCTCTGGGTCCTCGAAAACCGCGCCGACGTGCCGTGCCAGGCGGCTAACGGGATGCTCCAGCGTGTCCAGCCCGGCGACGGTCATGTGGCCGAAAAAGCGTCCACCGTAAAACTGCGGCACGATCCCGCTGAGGCTCAGGCAGAGCGTTGTCTTCCCCGCGCCGGTCGGGCCGATCAATCCCAGAAATTCACCCTTGCCGATGTCGAGCGTGACATCGTACAGCGCCGGTCTTTCTGTGCGAGGATAGATGTAGGAGACGTTATCGAGGGTGACGAGAGGCATGAGCGGCAGTTGAGGATTGCTGCGATCAGTGGCCATTGGCTGCGATCACACTAAGAGCATCAGAAAAGTGGCTAGGCAAAACCCAGAGTCGCCTGCGCACGTTCGTAGACCGGCGTGCAAACCCGCAACAGATGCTCGTGAGCACGCCGCATGGATGGCAAGCGCTCCACCCAGAAAGGGGCCACGTGCTCTCGGCGATGTCACGCCAGTCGTCGCCATCCTCCGCGTAGGAGTGGATTTGCTTCTCCAGCAGTTCAGGCCATGACGCCATATAGTCGGATGCCCAACCCTCGATTTGCGTGTCCAGGGGAAGATGCTGCGCCTTTTCCCAGAAAACCAAAAAGGCGGGGAAGGTATCCAAAAGGTAACTATTCAGCCACCCTTGCCAGGTGGCGAACGGGACTCTTGGGGATGGTACATCATGGGTTGACACTTCGGCCATCGGTGATGACCCTCTCATTTCCCAACCCCCTTCTCCCCCGCCAGCGGGGGAGAAGGGGGTGAAAAAGAGGGGGTGTGGCGGGCAGCTTCGCTGCCCGCCACACCCCCTACAAAAATCCCCCTTCCCTGAGGAAGGGGGGATGGGCTTATAGAAACACGAATATCTCGTCATCCACAGGCACCAGGCATACCGAAATCCACGCCAAACCTGGTATAGGGAATAAGTTACTTCGTCAGGTTTACTAGCCTGAATAGATACCAACAATCTTACCTGTAAGGATACCCCGCTCAAGATCGAAAATGGTTAATCCGTCATTATCCATTTCCTCTTCAGCATGCAAGGTCATCACGTACTGGCGAGTACGGATGCACTCCTGCATCTGCTTCAAAATGCGGTCGTGCATCATGTTCTCCAAGATGCGTGAGGATGAGTCAATTCCATTATACCCATACAAGCGTCTCGTGACAATAGCTGCCCGCGAACATTCAATACGCTGCTTCCGTCGGCTTGACCAACCCAATCGCCCGCAACCCGGAGATGACGCCCACGCCGATCACCGTCCCGATGATGCAGCGCGCGATATGCTCGAAGGGGGCGGTCCCGGCGAAGGCCAGCCACAAGGCGGCGGGCCAGTTGACCTGCCAGTAGATGAACCAGCTAGCGCTCAGGTGTACCAGGCCGGCGATCATCCACGTGCCGCCGAACAGCCCCACCGCCACGCGCCGTAAATCGGCGTCCGCCAGCGCGCGCGCGAAGAAGGTGCGGGTCGGTAACACGAAGAGCACCAGAGCAGACCAGTTGATGAACGATCCGAGCAAGACGTGCCACCACACAGCCCGGTTGACGAACACGGCGCGGCCGGCATACAGGCCGTAGAAAATCACGCAGACGGCGGTCAAGGGCAGCCACCAACGGCGGCGCGGCCCCTCGCCCTGCATCGAGCCGGCCGATAGCCCCCCCATCACCGCGCCGAGGAGCGAAGCGAGCAGTGCGCTGGTGTTCTGCGGGTTGATCATCAAGCCCACCAGCGCACCGATACCGTTGGCAAGTGCGCCGGCCAGGGGGCCGAGCAGCCAGCCCATCAGCGGGTAGACACCCTGGCTCATCGGGAAGTTCTTGCCCGTCCCGACGACGGAGGAGATCGGAATCGGCACCACCGTCAATACAGCGACCACCGCCGCCAACGTCACGATGTAGGCGATCGGCGCGCCGTCAATCGCTGCCCCGCCCGAAAAGATGACTTTACGTTCCTCACCAGAGGGTGTGCTCATTACACCGTCCCTTCCTCTAAAAAACAGTCAGGTCTGTAGGGCGCGCCCTACGCTGCAAGTGACCCGCTCTACAACCCACCATTCTAACCTGAGAAGCGCATTTTGCAAGAGAATTCATCATGAAAGGGGCGGTTCACCAGCGGTGGAATGAAAACTTTTGTTAGCGCGCACAAGCGTTGGGATAGTGTATGGGGGCTCCAAAATGACAGATGGGGGTATGCTATGGTCATAGAACCTATCTCAACCTGGAGGTACAGAGACCATGAGCCACCTGCGCGTACTGATTTGCCGAGTGGATGACGAAGAGCATCCTGATTCCATGATCGAGTTATATAGCTTCGACCTGCCCGCGGTTGTCCCGGCAGCGTTGCGGCCAGAGACGGTCTTGGATGAGTTGGAAACGGAGGTGTTGGGGGCCGGTGGTGCAGCCCGATCAAGCCATTATCGCTGTAGACGACAT
>DAOOGN010000062.1:0-25955 GCA_035415725.1 Anaerolineae bacterium
AAGCCCTGCGGCTCAACGCACGAAGCCCCCCGAGGGGGGCTGAGCGGCCGGCCCGCCGGGCCTGGTAGGTTCAGCCGACGGCTTTAGCCTCGGCCAGGGGGGCTGCGCGGCCGGCCCGTAGGGCCTGGTGGGTTCAGCCGACGGCTTTAGCCTTGGCCAGGGGGGCTGCGCGGCCGGCCCGCCGGGCCTGGTGGGTTCAGCCGACGGCTTTAGCCGCGGCCAGGGGGCTGAGCGGCCAGCCCGCCGGGCCTGGTGGGCTCAGCCGACGGCTTTAGCCTCGGCCAGGGGGGCTGAGCGGCCGGCCCGCCGGGCCTGGTGGGTTCAGCCGACGGCTTTCGCCGCGGCCAGGGGGGCTGAGCGGCCGGCCCGCCGGGTTTGGTGGGTTCAGCCGACGGCTTTCGCCGCGGCTGTATTTTCATTCCCCCAACCACAGGCTCTGGTAAACTTTCCACTCCGTTTCGTCGGTTTCCCAGTACGGATAGATAGCGACGCCGGTGAGGGTGTTCGGCCACGTGGCCCAGTCGTTGAGGCCGGTGATGACTCCCCGCAAGCCGGTGCGCATGTTCTCCGCCGCGGGATTGTGCGTGCGCGTGACCTCGGCGGATGTGGGAATGCCGATGAACAGGCGCACATCGCTGTACACCAGCGTGCGACTTAAAGCGATGACCTCGAACTTCGTCCACTGCTGATACAAGGCCGGGATAGACAACGAGCTGTCGTACACCATCACGGCGATTTCGTCGACGCGCCCGGCAATCTTCTGATAGTAGGAAGCGCTCCAGCTCCATTCACCGACCAGCGGCCAGTGAACGGTGGGGAAAATCGGCCAGATGCGCCGCCCGGCAATGGACAGTGTGACCTCCGGGCCGATGGCCTCGCGCAACTCCTCCAACAGGGTCAGCACCGCTTGGTTGCCATCTTCGACCGGTTCGGGATCGAGGTGTAGCCCATCAAAGCCGGCTTTGGGCAACAGGGAGGCGCAAAAGTCGACCACTTCACGCCGGATGGCGCGGCTGTTGAGGTTCATTTGCCGAAGCGGCAGGCCGATCCACATCTGTACGCTCAGGTCGGGCGCGAAGCCTTTCAGTGTGGCGACAAACTCTTCCGCGTACCCGTAAGTGGAGCTGAACGAACCTTCCGGCTTGTAATAGCTGGTGTAGACATAGACGGTGGTGATCTGCCGTTGCGCCAGAGCGGTCGCTAACTCCAGCACCTCATCGGACGAGTGCGGACGGCTGACCCACTCCACTTCGAGCCAGGCGGCATTGGTCCCATTGTTGAAGTGTGCCCCCGGAAAGTTCGACTTGGGGCGAAAGAGGCAGCCGCGCCCCAGGACGATGACCCACAGCACGGCCAAGGCGCCCAATCGCCACAGAAAGTCGGTGCGCCGGGACAGGATGCGCTTGGGTGGAGATTTCTTTGAGCGTGAGGTGTGATGCGTGGGACGTGATTTGTCACTTGCCATTGGCCATCTGCTATTTGCCCTCTGTCATAGGCTCATGCGTCGGCTCGTTGCCTTCTGCCCACCACTCCCCCAGGATTTCGAGGACGCGGTGCAGGTTGTTGCGCCAGCGAGCTTCTTCCCACGCCAGCGGCAGCCAGATCTCCTGACGCCCGACGCGCGCGAGTTCTCCCAGCCGACGGCGCAGGTGCGCAATTTTGCCGGGATCGAAACGTTTGAGCCACGTCGGGCGCAGGGCAATCTGCCCGTTCTCGACGACGATAGCCGGAATGCGGGCGTCGCGCGCCAGGATTTTGAGCTGTAGTTGGTAGATGAGATTCTGTGCTTCGGGCGGCAAAGGCCCAAAACGGTCGTGAAGTTCATCCTGCAACTGTCCGATGGCTTCCGCGGTGGTCAATTCGGCCATGCGACGGTAGAGCTGCAAACGCAATTTGTCATCGGGAATGTACTCCGCCGGCAATCCGACGGCCAGCGGCAGTTCGATGGTGATGGAGCCGATCGGTTCGGGCGGTTCCGGCTCGCCAGCCTGGGCTGCTTTGAGACGTTGTACCGCGCGGGCGAGGATCCGCGTGTAGAGCGTAAAGCCGACATTGGCGACGTGCCCGTGCTGATTTCTCCCCAACAACTCCCCGGCGCCGCGGATTTCCAGATCCCGCAGTGCGACGGTAAAACCGCCGCCACTGCCTAGCGCTTCATCCAGAGCTTGCAACCGTGCGCGCGCCTCGTCGTTCATCCGTCGCTTGTGGAAGAAATAGGTGTAGCCGCGCCGCGTTCCGCGTCCGACGCGCCCCCGCAACTGGTAGAGCTGCGCCAGGCCGAAACGGTCCGCCCGCTCGACGATGAGGGTATTGGCGTTGGGAAAATCCAGGCCACTTTCGATGATCGTCGTCGCCAGCAGTACGTCAATCTCGGCGGTAGCGAACTGCCGCATCACCCGCGCCAGCTCGCGCTCCTGCATTTGCCCATGCGCCACGGCAATACGCGCTTCGGGCACCAACGAGCGCAGTCGCTCGGCAACCGCGTGGATCGATTCCACACGGTTGTGAACGTAGAAGACCTGCCCGCCGCGCTTGAGTTCGCGGAGGATGGCGCGTCGTGTGACATCGGAATCGTAAGGGCCGGTGTACGTGGCGATGGGCAGGCGTTCCTGGGGCGGCGTCTCGATGATGCTGACGTCGCGCGCGCCGGCCAGCGCCATGTAGAGCGTGCGGGGGATGGGCGTAGCGGTCATCGTCAACACATCGACCTCGGTGCGCATCTTCTTGAGACGTTCCTTGTGGGTGACGCCGAACCGCTGTTCTTCGTCGATGATGACCAGTCCCAGGTCTTTGAAGGCGACGTCCTGCTGTAACAATCGATGCGTGCCGATGACGATGTCCACTTTCCCCTCGCGCAGTCCGGCGAGGACTTGGCGTTGTTCGGCGTCGGTGCGGAAGCGCGACAGCAGTTCGACGGTCACAGGGAAGGGCGCCAACCGCTCGCGGAACGTTTCGTGGTGTTGCTGCGCCAACACCGTCGTCGGCACCAGCATCGCCACCTGTTTACCGTCCATCACCGCCTTGAATGCAGCGCGCAATGCCACCTCGGTCTTGCCGTAACCGGCATCCCCGCAGATCAAACGATCCATAGGGCGCGTCTTCTCCATATCTTCTTTGACCATCTTGATGGCCTGCGCCTGATCTTCCGTTTCGACGTAGGGGAAAGCCGCTTCCAATTCGTGCTGCCAGGCGGCATCCGGTGCAAAAGCATGGCCTTGCACTACCTGCCGCGCGGCGTAAAGTTCCAACAGATCCACGGCAACCTCATGGGCGGCTTCTTCGACGCGCGCTTTCGTCTGCGCCCATGCCGTACCGTCGAGACGGTTGAGCTGCGGCGGGGCGTCTTCCACGCCGATATAGCGTGTCAGACGGTCGGCCTGATGGATGGGGACATAGAGCTTGTCGCTGCCGCGTGTGTTGTTTTCGCCGGACGTCGTCGGCGCGGCGTATTCCAGCAGCAGGTATTCGCGCTCGATGTCGTCGATACTGCGTGTAACCAGCCCGCGGAAGATGCCGATGCCGTAATCTTCGTGGACTACCGGATCGCCCGGCTGCAAGTCGGCGAAGTTGAACTCCGGAGCGGTAGCGCGACGACGCGGACGGCGGCGCGGTTCCGGCGGACGCCAGCCGAAGAGTTCTTCGTCGGTGATGAGATGCCGCGCGCCGTGGGGACCGTTCCACTGCCAACCGCCGGGGGCCGCGCCTTGCACGAAGGTCAGCAGCTCAACCGGCGCCGTGGGCACGGATGGTTGGACCGGCGGGGGGTTGAAATCTTGCCACAATTCCGCCATGCGCTCGGCCTGTCGGCTCACCACGACAACTTGATCGTTCAGCGTGAGCCACTGCCGGATGCGCCCCAAAGCCTCCGGCAGTCGTCCGGCGAAGTGAACTTCCGCTGTGAATCCTTCGGCGAGAGGCCCTTCTTCGCCGGTGTTCAGCGCCACGATGCCGGGGCGCTCCAACCGTTCGCGGATAGCCTCCCAGGTGATGTAAGGCAGCCCGGCAGTGGGCGGGAGGTAGCCCTCCTCCATAATCTGCTGGCGCTGCTCTTCGGCCTCCTCCTCCAGCTCACGCCAGCGCTCGGCCAGCTTTTCGGCCTCGCCGGTGATGACCAGCGCGTTGGCGGGAAGGTAGTGCAGCAGTGAGCCGATTTCCTGGTAGAAATAAGGCAGGTAAAACTCCAGGTTGGGGAAGGGGAGGGCCGCTTCGAGAGCCTGTGCGTCGGCCTCCAGGAGGGTGCGCACGTCGGCAGGTAGTTCGCCGTTTAACATAGTACGCACGGTCGCCAGCGCGTGTGCACCGTCTAAGGGCAGTGCCTCGCGCACCGGCGTCAGCCAGAATTCCTCGATGCGCCCGGCCTCCGGCGCGGAACGTTGGGTCGCGGGGTCGAAGGGGCGGATTGTGTCGATGACGTCGCCGAAGAACTCCAGGCGATAAGGCGCAGGTGCCTGCGGCGGATAGATGTCGAGCAGGCCGCCGCGCCGGCTGAACTGTCCCGGCGCTTGCACCACACTCACCGGCTCGTAGCCGATGCCGGCGGCGTGCCGCGCCAGCCCGGTGAGCGACTCGCGGGCGTTGACTTCGATCTTGCGTGCAGCGTGGCGGAACTGGCGGTAGGGGAGGGTACGCTGCATCAAGGCGCGTACCGAGGTGACGACGACCGGCGGTGCCTCCGGCGGCGCCGTGTCCAGCCGGTACATAAAGAGCTTCGAGAGCACATCCAATCGGTCGGTGATGGCCTCCGGCGTCCACGGAGCGCGCTCGTAGAAGAGCACGGGCGGTTCCGGAAACTGCCGCAGCCGCGTGGGATCAGCGAGCCACAACTTGAGCGCCTCTGCCAGTTGTCGGCTTTCGTCGACGGTGGGCATGATGATGACGGTGGGAACGTGCAGATCCTCACACAAGCCGGCGATCACCGGCGGGCGGGCATGAGGAAGCAGCGCACAGGCGGGCAGTTCCAACCCGGCCTTGAGTGCATCGCGCAACGCTTGGTAAGCGGGATGTTCTTGGACCCAGGTCAAAAGTCCGTGGAGGAGTGTGCTCACGCCAACCTCAAGGAGCGCAACAGAACCTACGGCGCAGTGCCGGGGATGAAAATTTGTCAGCGGATTTTAACGGCTTGCTCAACTTGTAACTTTCAATCGACAACTTTTAACGATCTTCAGCGACAGCAAGATGCCAGGTCATCCCCTGACGTTCAAAATCGGGAGCGCCGTTGAGCCAGCTTTCTACCAGCCGGCACGCCAGCCGCAGTACTGCGACGACATGGGGCATTTCAACGGCGGAGAAGTCCTGGAGCACGTAGGCGGCGGGGTCCATTTGCCCGGGGGGACGCCCGATGCCCAGGCGCAATCGCGGGAGGGCTTGCGTGCCAAGCAGTTGCATGATCGACTGCACACCGCGGTGTCCGCCACTGCTGCCCTGCGGGCGATAGCGTATCGTGCCCAGGGGGATGTCGAGGTCATCGTAGAGCACCAGCATGCACGCCGGGTCGATTTTGTAGAACCGGCTGAGGGGTGCAATGGCCTGCCCGCTTTCGTTCATCCACGTTTGGGGTTTCGCCAGGATGACGTGTTGCCCGGCGATCGTGCCGTGCACGGTTTGCGCACGGTGTTCCGTCCGCGTCCAATCAAGTCCGTGCATGGATGCCAGCGTGTCTATGGCCTGGAAACCGATGTTGTGGCGGTTGCGTGCGTAGCGTGGACCGGGATTGCCCAGGCCGGCGATGAGAAAAAAATCGCTCACGAGCGCGGTTTTCTCCGTTGGATGCGCAGGAAGTATCGCACGGCGGCTTTGGCAGCGACGTAAACTCCTCCGAGGACGTACAGCATGACGGCCAGTTTCACACCGGTGAGAAAAGTTTCTTTGACGGAGTCCAGCGAGATGTTGATCTGCGGTTTATCTCCCCCATCGCCTGCTCCTGCACCGGGGGTGACATTTGGCCCCAACGTGGCCGTGGGACGTGGGGTGGCCGTGGGCGGCTGTTCGATAGTGGGCGCGATGGGCACAGCCCCTTCGGCGGTTGGCGCGACGCCTATTTCGGTGGGTGTGGGTTCAGGCGTTGGCTCAGTCGTGGGTGTAGGCGGTTCGTTCTGGATGGTGAGGTTGTTGATGAAGTAAACGTCGGGGGTGCCGCTGCCCGAGTTCCACATAGCGAGCGCGAGCACGTATTTGCCGTTGGGCAAGCGCGTTGTATCCCACGTGGCCAGCGTTCCGTTGACGACCATAGTGGTGACATTCCAGGCAATCGGATTCTTCTCGTCCCACACCGTCGCGCCGGTCACGCGATCCCCCGGTGCATAGAGAACAGCGTAGGAGACGAAATTGGGATGGGTCGCCGTCCCCTGGATGGTGACCACGCCGCTGAGGATGCTCCCCTCGCCGGGGGAGGTGATGATCCACACGGCATTCTGGAACAGCGGCGCCGCCCATCCCTGGCCCACGCCGGCCAGCACGATGAGAACGGATAGGATGATGCTATAGCGCAGTAACTTGGTTCGTCGCATACCAACTCCTCTTGTCGTCAAAAATCCCACGTCGCACGTTTGAACCGGTGCTTTGTCGGACGGTGAACTGTCCGCTCGTCTCACCGTAACGTGGAAGTGTAACACGAAAAAGAGGGATCGCAAGTGGGGTATAGGGCCAATGATGGGGAAGCGCTCGGGCCGGTCTCTGACCGTGCCCGCCCACGTGGCAGGTTGAATTCTAACCGCTTTTAAGCCGTCCGCGCATCCACGATCACCCCTGCCAGCGCCGACGCGGCGACGGTTGCCGGACTGCCCAGGTAGGTGAAGGCTTCCTTTGATCCCATCCGCCCCTTGAAGTTGCGGTTCGCCGTGGAGAGGGTGACTTCGCCGGGAGCCATGCAGCCTTCGTGGGCGCCCAAGCACGGGCCGCAGCCGGGATTGAGCAGCGTCGCTCCCGCCGCGACCAAATCGGCGATGACGCCGCGGGACAGCGCGGCCAACAGGACTTCGCGGGAAGCGGGTAGCACCAGCAGGCGCACACCTGGCGCGATGTGTTTGCCGCGTAGAATGTCTGCCGCCACTTCCAGGTCCTCCAGCCGCCCGTTGGTGCAGGTGCCGATGAGCGCCTGATCGATCTTGGTGCCCACGACCTCCGTCACCGGCACGACGTTATCTACCGTGTGCGGTTTGGCGATCTGCGGCGCAAGCTCGCTGACGTCATAGTCGATGACACGGGCGTAAGCGGCATCCGGGTCGGCGCGGAACTCGGCGGCCCAACGACGCAGTGTCGCGCTATCCCAGGGCGTGCGACCGGCCAGCCAGGTCAGTGTCGTGGTGTCCGCTTCGACGATGGCGTTCTTCGCGCCCATCTCGGCGGCCATGTTGCACAACACCATCCGACCGGCGACGCTCATCGCACGTACCGCCTCGCCGGCAAATTCCACGGAGCAATAATCGGCTCCGTCGGCATGCAGGTCGCCGATGAGGCGCAGAATCACGTCTTTGGCGGAGACGCGCGGCGGCAATGTACCGTGGAGCACGAGGCGCAGCGTCTCCGGCACCCGCAGCCAGATCGCGCCGGTCGCCATCACGGCGGCGGCCTCGGTACGCCCGATGCCCGCTGCGAACGCGCCGAACGCGCCATGCGTCGGCGTGTGCGAGTCACTGCCGACGATCAGCGCGCCGGGCCAGGCGTGCCCCTTCTCCGGCAAAACCTGGTGGCAGATGCCCTCGCCGATGTCGTAGAACGCGGCGATGCCCTGCTCCGCCACGAACGCCCGGGTGGCTCGGTGGCTGGCAGCATACGTCTCGTTGGCGGCTGGCGTGACGTGATCGAGCACGATGACGTGCATGGCGGGATGGGCGACTTGCGCCACGCCGATTGCGTGGAATTTGCGCGCAATGTCCGAGGTGTTATCGTGCGTGAGCAGCTTGTCAGGTCGCACGGTCACAATCTGCCCCGCCACGACGCTTTCCAGCCCGGCTTTACGGGCGAGCACTTTTTCAGCACAGGTGAGTCCCATATCCAACTCCTCAAAAATGATCCACGGATTGTCAATTCGCCCTACGCCGCGTTTTACCTTCCTCTTACGTATCTATTCAGGCTAGTCAACCTGACGAAGCAACGTATTCCCTCTACCAGGGTTGGCGTGGATTTTGGCATGCCAGGTACTTTTGTATGACGAGATAGTCGTGTTTCTATAATCCCATCCCCCCTGCCCCCTTCCCCCCAGGGAAGGGGGATTTTTGTAGGGGTGTGGCGGGCGGCGAAGCCGCCCGCCACACCCCTCTTCCGCCCCCTTCTTCCCCGCTTGCGGGGGAGAAGGGGGTTGGAGGATGAGAGGGTCAGCGCCGATGGCCGAGGGGGCAACCTATTATGTGCCCTCCCCCAAGTCCCGTTTGTCACCTGGCAAGGGCGGCTGAATAGTTACCTCTTACGGTATCTATTCAGGCTAGTCAACCTGACGAAGCAACGTATTCCCTCTACCAGGGTTGGCGTGGATTTTGGCATGCCAGGCGCTCTTGGATGACGCGATAGGCGTATTGTTGTAAGCCCCCTTACCAGGCTCAATGCGCCGGTGCGAGATATAAAAACACAGCCAGATAATGGCACAGGCTCCCTATTAACACAAAAATGTGCCAGACACCGTGCATGTAAGGGATCTTCTTCAGCGCGTAGAAGATGACGCCGATGGTGTACGCCGCACCGCCGGCCGCCAGCCAGACCAACCCGCCTACCGGGATATGGTGCAACAACGACTTGAGCATGAGGACGCCTAACCAGCCCATCAAAATGTACATCAGCACCGATAGTTTTTGCAGGCGGTTGATGAACAGCGCCTTGAAGCCCACACCCAAAATCGCCAGGCCCCAGATGAGGATGAGGAATGCCCATCCCCACGCCTCCTGCACGCCGAGCAGCAGGAAGGGTGTGTACGTCCCGGCGATCAGCAGGAAGATCGAAGCATGATCGATGATGCGGAAGACGCGCTTGACCTTCGGATGCTGGAAGCTGTGGTAGAGCGTCGAAGCCACGTACAGCATCACCAGCGATGCGCCGTAGATGCTAAAGCTCACCACCTGCGTCACGTTGCCGTAGAGGACGGCCAACATCACCAATACCGTCAGCCCGGCGATGCTCAACGCTGCGCCGATCCCATGGGTGACGCCGTTCATAATCTCCTCACCCAGCGAGTAAAGGTGGGTGAACGTGCGATCTTTCAAATCCTTCAATGGGTCAGATGTCATACTCTCTCACTTACTGTGGAATGTAGCCACATCTTTCACATACATACGGATGTGCGCAGCAGCCGACGACGGTATACGCATACACCAGCATGTGCTCCTGCTCTTCGATTGCGCCGCAAAGCCGGCATTGCCGTCGCCAGCAGTAGACGGCGTCCATGCCTAGCTCCACCCATTGGTGGCGGCATGGCGCGCGCAGCTTAACCGCATCGCCATGGGGCAGTAGGGGATCCAAACAGCTTTACCTCCCGCTTTCTGATCACTATAGGATACCACCGGAGATGAGAATGTCCACACTTTTCCAATAATCTGTCTTATACCCCTTAGCCGACGATTTTTTCGTGGCTCTGGTATTTCGTTTCCAACTGCGTTTTGGGCAAATAACGGGTCTCGAGCGCGCGGTAGTTCTTTAGCCCCACAAAGTCGGTGAATTCTTCGAACGAAGAGACCCACCCGGTCTGTCCCGGCAGCGTGCCGGTCGGCGATTCTCGCAATGCGGTGAAGAAGTTCATCAGCGCTTTGTGGGCGACCATAATGGAGGCTACGGGGATGGACACCCGCCCGACGCCCATTTCGGCCAGTGTGGGGATGGGAATCAATTCAGTTTTCACGCCGGTGATCGCGTCCATCAGATTGACCGACAGCGGCCCGGGGAGCGCCGTGACCGCCTTCTCCACATCGGCTTTGGTCTTGATCCCGTCAATGAAAACGATGTCTGCGCCGGCCTCCAGGTATAGATGGCAGCGGCGGATGGCCTCATCCAAACCAAGTGGAGCAAACGCATCGGTGCGCGCATTGAGGATGAAATCCTTGTCCATGCGGTCTCGCACGTCGGCGCAGGCACGTACCTTCCCCGCCATCTCTTCCGCCGGGATGACCTCCTTGCCGGCCATGTGGCCGCAACGCTTGGGGAACACCTGATCCTCGATGTTCATCCCTGCTACGCCCATCGTGATCAGCCGCTCGGTGACCCACGCGGCGTTGAGCGCGTTGCCGCCGCCCGTATCCGCATCGGCCATGACCGGGATGTTAACGGCCTGGGCGATATTCCAGGTCATATCGAGAATGTCCTTCATCTGCACCAGCCCGATATCGGGTTTGCCAAGCAGGGAAGCGGCCAGCCCGTACCCGGAGACCTGAACGGCCTCAAAGCCGCATGCCTCAATCACCAGAGCGCTGAGCACATCGTAGCACCCCGGTACGACGACAGCGCGCCGTTCCATAATGGCGGCGCGTAAAACCTGGCTTTTGGTTTTCAAGATGGACCTCCTGTATAAAACTTGTATCTATAGGACTTACGCAAATTTCCGTTTGTAGTGACGGCTTTAGCCGTTCTTAGCTCCTCAGAGACGCCTGAAGGCGTCACTACAAATCCTCCGCCGCTTGATTCGAGCCAGGCTGGCGTAAGTCCTGTCTATTCTGGCTCGTAAACCCGGCAAAACAGTTTATTCCCTATAGCAGGTTTGGCGCGGATTTTGGTAGGCAAAGGACTCTTGGATGGCGCGATAGGCGTGTTTCTATAAGTCCATCCCCTCTTCCCCCCCGCTTGCGGGGGGATAAGAGAGTCATCCTATGGCCGAAGTGTCAACATCTTATGCACCATCCCCACGCTTATGCAGGGTGACGTTGGTATTCGCGCCAATAGGGAGAAAGCTTGAGTATCGAACGTCGCACAAACGGGCGCGCTAACGGCATGAGGTACTTCCGCCAGCCCAACACGGCGGCGATCTCGCTCACGATGTCATCCCAGGTGGTGCGCTGATATTGCAAGAGACGCTGGCTTTCCTCTGTATCCAGCCAATCGGTGACGTATTCCTGGGTCGTAAATGCTTCGTCAGGCAGCGGGCCAATGCCCATGGCCGTCAGGATCTGCCCCAGGTAGGTACGGTAGGTCACCTGACAACGCGCGCCGCCGCCGATAAGCCATATTTTGCCCCATACGGCATCACAATGGAGTGCATTTGCCAGCGCCAGTGCCACGTCGCGTGGATGAATCACTTCCATGCGGGTGTCCAGCCTGATTTCATACATGATGGGATGCGCCTCACGCAAGGCAATGTGCGGCACATCGGCGAACCGGAGGATCGTCCAGGTCAGGGTGGAATCCTTGACCATCGCCTCGCACGCGATTTTGTGCTCGGTGTAGGGATCGGTGGCGACGACAGGATCGGTCACACGGCGCGGCGGCGGCAGATGGCGTGTGTGGCCGAAAAGGTCAAAGGTGGAGGCCAGCAGAAATTTCGGGGGTGTGCTCTGCGCCTGCGCTGCCTCCAACAGATGGCGCGTCCCCTCGACGTTGACCTGCCGCGCCAATTCCGGCATTTCATCGCTCTGCGGCGGGATGATGGCCGCCAGGTGGATAATGGCATCACAGCCAGATACGGCGTGGCGCACGGCGTCGGCGTCGCGCACGTCACCCCACAGTACTTCGACGCGGTCACCAAAGCGCGCGGCGACGGCCTCGGTGGGCTTGGTGCGTATATCGAAACAGCGCACCTCATGCCCCTGCTGCAACAATTCCTCAGTAGTATATGAGCCAATGTGTCCAAAGGCACCGGTCAACAGGACTTTCATCTTTCACTCCTTGTTCCCTCTTTGAAATATATCAGGTGCACGTTAAAATTTTCATAACTATTCAGCCACCCTTGCCAGGTGGCGAACGGGACTTTGGGGAGGGCACATAATAGGTTACCCCTTCGGCAGGTGCTGACCCTCTCATCCCCCAACCCCCTTCTCCCCCGCCAGCGGGGAAGAAGGGGGCAAGAGGGGGTGTGGCGGGCGGCTTCGCCGCCCGCCACACCCCCTCCCAAAATCCCCCTTCCTGGGGGGAAGGGGGGCAGGGGGAATGGGTTTATAGAAACACGCATATCTTGTCATACAGAAGGTTTACTAGCCTGAATAGATACAAATTTTCATTTTCTATTAGCCGATTGAGCCGATATATACGTTGTGAGCTGACAAAAAATCGGCTCAGTCTGCTGATAACAGAGGAAATTTCAGCGTACATTCAGTATAAACCGCGCCTCTCGCCCATCTCCGTGGTTCAAATCATCCATACTGCTCTAACTCATCGAGCCTCGCAGCGAGCAAATCAAAACCGCCCTGCCAGAAATCGGGCGAAGCCATGTCGAAGCCCGCTTCGCTGATGATGTGATGGGGACTGGCGGAACCGCCGTAGGCGAGGATGCGCAGGTAGGTCGGCTCGAAGGCCTGGCCCAGTTCCTTGTACTGGCGATAGAGCGCCAGCACGAGCAGGTTGCCGAAGGCATAGGCATAGCAATAGAAGGGTCGGTCGTAGATGTGGGGAATCGCCAGCCATTCGAAACGGAAGTCGTCGCTCAGTTCCATCGCGTCGCCAAACTGCTCTCGCAGGTTATTGAGATAAGCCGCATACAGATCGTCAGGCCTGGCGCCGTCCACAATCATCTGGTGGGCCTGTTTCTCGAAGAGGACGAAATATCCCTGCCGGACAATCGTGGCGTAGGCGTCATCCAGCAGCGTGCTGATGAGCGCGCGCCGCACGGCAGGGTCCCGTTCCTCCGCCAGCAGCTTGTCGTTGAGCAGCATCTCGCCGAAGACAGATGCCGTCTCCGCCATCGGCAGCGAGGCGTGGAAGGTGAGCGGGGAATGATCTGCCGCCATCAGCGCGTGGACGGCGTGCCCTAGCTCGTGCGCCAGCGTGGAAACGTCCTGGATTTTGCCCTGGAAGCTCATCTGTACCCAGGGCGTCACCGTGGGCAGGGGACCGTAGCAGAATGCGCCGTCCATCTTGCGCGGGCGGATTTCGCTGTCGAGATGTTCGGCTTGCAACACGTGCAGGGCGCGGTCGGCGAGTGAGGGTGAGAACGCGCGATAGGCCGCATCGACCATCCGCACGGCGGCGTCGAAGGTGTAGGTCTTTTCTACCTCGGCGAGCGGCGCGTATAGATCATAGCGGCGCAGACGGTCCACGCCCAAGGCACGCGCCTTGAAGCGGAAAAAGCGTTGGAAGAGCGGCACATTCCGGCGGATGACGTCCAACAGGGTCTCCACCACCGCGTCGGGGATGTCGTTTTCGAGATTGCGCACGTTGATCGGACTGGCGAATGCGCGCAGTTTCAGGTTTTCGGCCTGCCAGTCGCGCACGCGGGCAGCATAGATGTAGGCCAGCACGTCGGCCTGGGCGGCGTAGACGCGGTACAACTCCTGGTACGCCGCCGCGCGCAGGTCGGGAGCGGGGCTGGTAATGTAGAACAACAACTGCCCGCGCGTCAGTTCTTTCTCTGAGCCGTCCACCGTCAGGTGAAATTTGAAGGCGTTCGTCAGCATCTCGTAGAGTGTCTTGACGGCCTGAATGCCGTTGACATTCTTAATGTTGATGATCTTCTCCTCGGCTTCGCTGAGCGTGTGCGGTTTGAAGCGACGCAGGCTTTCCAGGAAATAGCGGAGATCACCGGAGTTTGCCATCAGCCGCGCCGCCGCCTCATCGTCCAGCGCTTTCCACCACAACTCGAAGAAGAGTGTGCGGTTCTGCATATCGGCGGCGAACTGTTCCACGCGCCCGCGAAACGTCAGCGCGTCCTGGTTAGCGACGTCTTCCGAGAACCAGAGATAGGCGTAGGCTATCAGGCGTTCGGCGTCGGCGTAGAGCTGCTCATAACGGCGGAGAATATCGAGGAACACTTCCTGATCCATAGCGGGTGCGAGCCGGTCGCGCAACGCCTCGATCTCGCCAAGTCGGGTTTCGATGTCCGCAAAATACGCCTCAACTGCCGGCGTTCCGCCCGGCGCGAGTAAGTCATCCAGTTCCCAACGTTGGGGTTTATATGCCATAGCTGTCCTCCATTCTGAAAAGGGTCGATTTTGTAGGCGAATTGGCAATTCGCCCTCTGCCGCGAGTGACCAACGGGTGTGAATCTAGTGTGCTATTATACTTCACATGGGGGTTCGCCGGCGACTGAGTGAAGCAGTTCTGCCGCCGCCTCAACCTGCTCTGCCGTCCCGCTGACGCCGATCCATGCCGAACCTTCTGCACCGAAGATGCCGCCGCCCGCGATCAGGAACGGCTCAGCTCCCGTGAGAAGTTGAATGGCGTCCAGTTCGGTGAAGACCTCACCCGGCAGGGGCATCAACCGCGGACCTTCCGCGTCCGGCGCGTTGACCCGCTGCGCCAGGGTGTAGATGTCGTCGAGGACGCGCTTCTCCAGGCCGATGGGGACGATCAACTGCACGCGCCGCCCGATGACCGTGGGCACGATCGCCATCACGGTGCCGCCCTGGGGATGGCCGACCTGCACGGCGGCCTGCCCGTAGGGATCGAAGGCATTCCCGCCCTTGAGAACGACGTCGCCGGCCTTCAGGCTTTCCGCTACATCAAAGACCGTTTTGCCGGGCTGCCACTGTCCATCCACGATGACGACATCGCCGGCCAATTCAGCTTGGGGCAGCTTGGCGCCAGGCGCCACGGTCACGCCGCGCCGGAACCCGACGCGGGAGAACCCTTTCGCCTGTCCAAGCAGTGTGAGAATTTCCTCGGCTACGTAGCCGTTGGTTGTCCCGGCGACGATGAGCAGTGTGCCCTTTTGCAGCACGCGTTGTATGTCGGGATGCTGTGCCATGCCCTTCCCGATCAAACGTTTGCCCATGACAGGTGTCAAATTGAACTGTCTCATAGTTTACTCCTTTGGTCTTATAGTCTCAATAGATCCCAAAATGCTCCGCAGGGATCTGGTGGTCCCCGTTCTGGTCTGGAGGCGATTCAGGCCAAGCGAAATTAGATCTACCGATTACGGCAGCGGTTCGCCACGACCGGCGTTGAAGAGGACGTACCACTCTTCGCGGGTCAGTGTGACGGCGTCCGCCTGGCAACTGGCGACGATGCGTTCCGGCTTCGTCGTGCCGATGATGGGCTGGATGCCTGCCGGATGTCGCAGTAGCCACGCCAGCGCGATGGCTTCCGGCGTCGTCCCGTGTCGCTGTGCCATCTGCGCGACCAACGCCGCTGTATTTTTGACGCGCGGGGCAGCGTCGGCGGGCGGGTTCAGCACCTGTCCGTTAGCTACCGGCCCCCATGCCTGGATGAGGATGCCGTGCAAACGGCAGTAGTCCAAAATGCCGCTCGCCAATGCCTCCGGTTTGTTTTCCACGTTAACGACGACGCCCTCACTGATTAAGTAATGATGCAAGAGGCTCAATTGCACCTGGTTGGCGATGAGCGGTTGGGTGAGACTGGCTTGGAGCAGCGCGATTTGAGCGACGTTGTGATTGCTGACGCCGAAATAGCGGACTTTGCCGCTGGCGTGCAATTCATCGAGAGCGCGGGCGACTTCTTCCGGTTCCACCAGCGCATCGGGACGATGCAGCAGCAGAATGTCCAGATAGTCGGTGCGCAGGCGACGCAAGCTACCTTCCACCGACGCTATGATGTGCTCGTAACTGAAATCATAGCGTTGTGGATCATCGGGATTCGGAACACCGGGAAAGCGAATGCCGCACTTACTTTGCAGTACAATCTTGTCGCGGGGGATGACATTCCACGCTGCGGCAAAGGCTTCTTCGGATTTGCCGCGCGCGTAGATGTCGGCATGGTCGAACAGCGTGATGCCCTGTTCGTAGGCGGTGATGACGGCCCTGACCGCCGCGTCCTTGCCGGCCTGCGTGAGAGGCTCTGTTCCCCATCCCCCGCCGATTCTCATACATCCGTAAGCGATACGGGAGACGGTCAAGTCGGTATGTGGAATTGGGTAGGTTTTCATTGTATGTAGCTCCTTATTTGAGTTCAAAGGGTTATTTTGAAGAGAATGGCAACGTTAAAATTGGCAATCCGCTAAATCTTGCTATGCTAGGGTTGGCGGAGTGAGACAGACCCGACGATGAAGACAATCCGCTCCTTCGAATAACAAGTTTTGCGTAAACGTGCTTATCTGAAACGAAATAATGTGGAGAGTGTGGCGGGCGGCTTTGCCGCCCGCCACATGACGAACCATCCCCCAAGTCCCATTCGCCACCTGGCAAAGGCGGCTGAATAGTTACGATTGTACTATGAACCGACAGGAATGACAACTGCCCTTCTATACACCAAAGCCCCTCGATACAATCGAGGGGCTGGTGATGTACATCTCTTCGAATCTATTTCGGCAGGCGTAACTGCTGCCCAACGCGGATCAGGTTGGGATTGGAGATTTGGTCCTTGTTCAGCTCAAAGATTTCGGGCCAGCGGTTGGCGTTGCCCAGTTTTTCCTTGGCGATTTTGCTCAGGCTGTCGCCCGGCTGCACGACGTAGACGAGTTTGGCAGCTTCTTCGGCGGCCTTTTGGGCCTCTTCAGCGGCTTTAGCTTCCAGTGCGGCTTTTTTGGCCGCTAATTCTGCCTCCCGGCGCGCTTCGAACTCCCGCACTTTGGCGAGGGATTCAGCTTCTCTGCGTGCCTTTTCACGAGCCTCGGCCTCTGCGCGGGCTTTTTCGGCGGCAAGGCGGGCGGCCTCTTCTGCTGCTTTCTTTTCGGCGGCTTCTTGGGCCTGTTTCTCGGCTTCGGCTTTGGCGCGGTTCTCGGCGATCTGGCGGCGGGTTGCCTCCAGCGCGGCTTCGGCTTCTGCCTTGCGCTTGGCCTCGGCCTCAGCTTCGGCCTTGGCCGCAGCCTCAGCTTTCTCGTCGCGATCCGTCACGGCGTCGATCATCATGTTCAACAATCCCTTCTTTTCCTTCTTTTCCTTCTCGTCCGGCATTTCAACCCTCCTAAAGTTAAGTTAATCGTAAATGATAGGTGCTCCAAGAGGATACTTTGTGTCAAAGATATAATCCTGTCTCAGGCACAGTTCTACTCTGAACATTTCTCATCCCGGAACAACCTTAAAGACAACGTATCTATTCAGGCTAGTAAACCTGACGAAGTAACTTATCCCCTATACCAGGTTTGGCGTGGATTTCGGTATGCCTGGTGCTTGTGGATGACGAGATAGGCGTGTTTCTATAAGCCCATCCCCCCTGCCCCCCTTCTCCCCAGGAAGGGGGATTTTTGTAGGGGGTGTGGCGGGCAGCTTCGCTGCCCGCCACACCCCCTCTTTTTCACCCCCTTCTTCCCCGCTGGCGGGGGAGAAGGGGGTTGGGGGATGAGCTGAATAGTTACAAGACAACTTAGCGCTTCATTAAAGTTTGTAAAATGCTTTGGGCGATCACGGTGCCGGCTGCCTGGCGCGGCGTTTGTGCCTGGTTAGGCTGCGCATTGAGAAGAGCGCCGATCAAGGTGAGACGCGCCGCCGCCGGATCTGCCCCCGATTGTGTTGCCTGCAGGTATGCCAGTCCCGCGGGCAGTAGTTTCCCTACAATGTCGCCTAAATCCAGATTATTGTCTTGCTGCTGTACCTCAGCCTGGGGGTGTGGTGTTCTGCTTCCCAAGAGCATGTCCAGTATTCCGCCAGTCTGAGTTTGTTGTTGGGGCTGGCCCTGAGGTTGCGCTTGCTGCTGTTGTGCTCCGGTCAAAGTCAGAAGCATATCTAACACTCCGGCAGCCGGCGCTGGCTGTTGGGGTTGTGTCTGAACTTGAGGCTGTGCTGACTGCTGGGCTGACCTCATAACCAAGTCCAGTACACTCTTTGAGGGCTGCTGTGGATCGGGATTATCCTGGGCCGGTACCGCACCCAACAGAGTCTCTAACAATGTGATGCCATCTGCGTGTTCCAACTGGGTGCGCCCCTCGAACTTTTTCGCTGCCTCGAGCAGTCCCTGTGCATAGTATTGGCTGGTGCCACCCTGTCCGGTTTTAGCCAGTCGTTGGCCGGCGCGGCGCAGCGCGACGGACGGGACTTTGGTTTCATTCGCATGCATGGTTTTGGCGACCAGACGCATATTGGAAACCATATTGTCACCATGATTTCCATTGTATCCATCCAGCGTGTTGATATCTTCTCGCTGTGCGGTAACAGCTTGTAAGGCTTGATCGAACAAGCTGGCCAGGTTAATAGCCGTTTGTGATGCGGACATAAAACCTCCCTTGGCCTGTATGGTTATGAGAAAAGTTATGGATGACGACGTCTGTTCATGGTCTGCATATAACTGGTCGTTCCACAGAAAACGATGCTCTAACCGGACATAGTTGTCTGGCCTTTGCGTTTCATCATCTACATTATATGGTGAAGACGATATTAAGTCAAAGCCTCATAGGGTGGCAACCGCCATCCCCGCCCCCGATTCTGGTACGCATCGGTGATGGTTGATTCGAGGCGGCCATCGGCGGTAGTTATCCAGGGGACAACCGTAACCTCGATAGCGCTCTACGTCACTGCAGGTCGGGCAAAAGCTTAATTCGAGCAGGGTGACGCTGTCCTCATCTGTTGTGGCGATCCGTCGCAGCTTAGCATAACGGACGATTGCCATACCCATCTCCTGTCATTTGTCCTTATTGACCTACCGGCCACCGTAGCACTATGAATCGTTGCGCCTCCGTCTCCGGCGAAGGGCTGCTTGCAGAAGGTGTATTGGCCCGGAGCTTGCAGATAGCCTTTAACGCTTCGTCACCGCTCATCCCGCATCGCACCAGATAACAACCGATCACCGTGCCTGTCCGTCCCAGTCCTCCTAGGCAATGGACGTAGACGCGCCACTGTTGTTGCCGAGCCTCAGCGAAGCTGTCGAGAATGGTCCCCATTGTTGCCGGTGCGGGTACGGCGAAGTCCGCCAGCGGTATGTGCAGGTGATATGCCTGCCCGCCGAGGTAGTTGTCGTAGGGCGGCGCTTCGCCTTTCTCGGTCAGATCCACAAAAAGCCGAATCCCCGCCTGCAACAGCTTGGGCAACCTGTCGTTGGTGTCATACCTCCGCTGGGGTGTGGGATACGGCCCGGCCAGCAGAAAGCCGGGTTCCACCCAATAAGCCTCGGGGATCGGCGTGTCCACTTAACTCAGCGAGCTTTTGCTGCGCGTCTTCTGCAACTCGATCTGCGGCATGCGCCGGGCCAGCAAGTCCAACGACAGCTCGATGGATTCGCGCGCTTCGTCGGGCGTGGTGGTGCCGAGGGTGACCATATCGCATTCGCGGATGGTGTTCCAGACGAAAGCAAGACCGACGATGGGCATGAGCCGTCCTGCCGCCAGTGGCTTGATCGTCATCACGGGTTTCCTGGCGTTCTGGATGATACGCTGCACCCAGTCCACCTCGACCTGCATCAAGAATCCCGCCGCGTTGTAGAGCTGGATGTACGTTTCGACGTCGGCGCCCATGGCGTCGGCGTAGACGACCGTCTCCGGCATGTGGGTGGAAAGGCCGGGGATCATGCCGCGCTCGCGGATCATCACCGTGTACTTGTCCAGGTCGCGGATGGTCTTGGTCATCCGGTCGGCCAGCGCATCGGTGATCATCTGGTGCGGCATGCAGAACGTCGCATGGTACTTCTCTTTACATAGATCGAAGACGCGCTCCGGTTCATTTTCCGCCGGACCCCCGGGCATGAGGTTAAAATGCGGCGTGATGATGCGCGTGATGGCTTTGCCGCTGCGCTGTTCGGCGTCTTGCAGAGCCGCTTCCAGCTTGTCATTCACCGGCCCCATCACCGCGTCGATGCCATATTCCAGGAACACGTCCAGGATCGCGGCGATGCTGTGGGGATCGTGATGCGTCTGGATGAATTTATCCTTGGCTAAACTCGTGTGCGACCAACCCAGGAACCAGTTGGTGCCGATCAACAACCGGGGCAATGAAATCCCTCCCACGGTAGTACGTGGAAATTCAGACATGATCAAGCCTCCTTGTATTAAAGTGATGGTTGTGTATCAAAATTGGATAGATGAGACGCCATGATTGTATCCGCAGGTTCCAAGGTGATGATTTGGCCTTCTCAGCGGACAATTTTCACAATGGCGCTATCCCTGCCGCTTTCAAATGGGCGCTTACCTATTCACTACCGGTGCAGCCGCGACCTTAATCGCCAGCGCGAACGGCACGGATAGCATGATCACCCCGGCTGCACCCCAGCAAAGCTTCTCGTAGCCGACCAGGTTCAGCAGTGTCCCTGCCAGTAGCGACATTGCGACTGAGGTGATGTGGTTGATGCTCACCCCGGCAGACAACGTCGGCCCCAACTCCTCCGCTGGGGCAATGCGGTTGACGTAGGTGGAAAGCCCGATGCTCAACGTGACCAGAAAATTGATTCCGATCAACATCCCGCACAGGAACCAAACGTTGTGGACGGTGGCATAGCCGATGAAACACAACGCCAGTAGGACGTAACTGATTGCCAACGTGAGCCGTTCCCCGAGAAGATCCAGCAACCGCCCAATAGTCGGCGCAAGGATGAAGTTCACAGTACCGCTGATCGCCAGCAACAGACTGATCTGCCGCGCATCCAGACCGTAGCTTTGCACCAGCACCAGCGTGCCGAACGATCCGAAGACCTGGGTGCGCGATCCCTCAAAGAACGTCAGTACGTAGTAGAGCCAGTACCGTTTCTTCAGGAGGATGCGTGGCTGTGCCTGTTTCTGTTCCCCGATAGTGCGGGGAATCCGGGGCACAAGCAGTCCGCCGAGCGCGATTAGCACGCCGCCCACGATGAAAAAAGCCCGCAGGGGCAGCGCCTTCGCCAACAGTGCCGTCAGCCCCATCCCGACAATGGATGCCAACGCGCCTATTGAGGAGAGAAAACCCATCACGCGTCCGGAATGAGTCTTCTCGGTCAACGCGAATCCCAGTGTGCTTTGCAACGGCAACCAGTTGTGGAAGCCGAGACTGGCAAGCAACGCCGCGGCCAGTAGCGCGCCATACGATTGCACTGCCGCGTAGAGACAATAACCCGCCCCCATCAGCAGCAGTGAATAGGCGGCGCGACGCGATAGAGGAATGCGCGTGATGAGCGCCGCGATGAAAACCAGGATCAACCCTGGAATCTCGCGGATGCCCGCCATCCACAAGACCTGCTTGCCGCTCAAACCGAGGTCGTTGACGAAGAAGTTGGTGCTCGCAGCATTCAGCAATCCCTGACCCAGGCTGATGAGGAATACCGTAAACGCCAGGATGAGTACATACGTACTCCACATGGATGTGGAGGCTTTGAATCTATCACGGATGAAGGATACCATGATTTATGCTCTAGCAATAAGCCGCCAAGCGACACGCATCTTCATCTTCACGAATGGATAAGCGATTCGTGAAGATTCGTGATGAAAGTGTTTCTCTGGGTTGATCGTTTACGCACGTTTGCCGGTCAATGGCGGACGCTCGAGCGGGCCGAAACTGACGTTGGCCGTAAACTGATAGGTCAGTTGATCTCCGTCGAAGCGGCAGGTGAGGGTAGGGCAAAACGGCGTCTCGTAGAAACATAGCTTGATCGTGTAGGTGTTCTTGTCCGTCCATGCGCCGCTGGCGGCGACCCGTCGTGCATTGCCGTCGTCGAAGGCCGTAGTGCCTGTGATCCATGCGCCCTTGCCACAAGGGATCCTGTGCGTCCCCCGCGCATCGCGGATGACGAGGGTGCTGGTCTCACCGGCAAAGTCGAGTGCGACGCTGATGATCCGCTGATCATTCTTCTCGAAGACATAACGTTTTCCCGAGACCTGCGCTGCCACCGACGATGTGGATTGTCCCTGCTGCGGCGTCATCGCCAGGGAGGCGAGTTTTTGTTCCAAGGCCGCTTGCGCTGCGGTGTTGGCGGACAGTGGAGTCGACTGCATCGCCGGCAGCAGGTGCTTCCAGACCAAATCGAGCACGGCCTGCATGTTACCCACCCCGCCGGTGATGGCCATCACGGCATCCTGGTCGGGCATGACGATGCAGTATTGCCCGAACGCCCCGTCGCCGCGATAAACGTTCTTGGGCCGACAGCGCCAGAACTGGTAGCCGTAGCCCTGCGCCCAGTCAGGATTGTCGTTGGGCGCGTTGTCGATGTGCGCGGCCGTCGCCTCGTCGACCCATGCTTCTGGCAGTAACCGCTGGCCGTCCCACAGCCCTTTTTGCAGATACAGTTGCCCAAGCTTGGCGATGTCCTCTGTCTTGACGCTCAACCCGAAGCCACCGGTGTTGATCCCCCGCGGGCACGTTTCCCACGTCGCACCTTCGATGCCCAGCGGCGCGAAGATGCGCTCGCCCAGATAATCCAACACCGTCATGCCGGTCAGTTTTTGCACAATGGCGGAGAGCATGTAGGTCGCACCAGTGTTGTAGAGGAAGTGCGTCCCCGGCTTGTAGATCACGGGGCGCGCCAGGAACGCTTTGACCCAGTTGCCGTCTCGCCGCCGGAACAGATATTCCGTGGTATCCTGCGCGTGGCCGGTACACATCGCCAGCAGATGGCGGACCTGCATCGCCGCCAGATGGCGGCTTACCTTCCGTGGCGCATCCTCCGGGAAGAAGGACAGCACCGGATCATCCACCGTCAGGTGTCCTTCCGCCACCGCCAGCCCGACGGCGGTTGAGGTGAAGCTCTTGCTCAGTGAGAAAAGCATGTGCGGATGTTCCGGCGCATAGGGCGCCCACCATCCCTGGGCGACGACGGCCCCGTGGCGCAACAGCATGAAGCTGTGCAGGCTATCGATGTCTTTATCCACTGCCTCGACGAACGCGAGAATAGCCGATGACGCCATCCCTTGCGCCTCCGCTGTACTGTGTACGAGATTTTTGTTTGTCATAGCTTGCTCCTGTTTATCAAATTGGTGTTAGCTTACTACAAAACCGGAAAAATGCAGCCCCTTATGGTACACACGTAGAGGTGCTCGTGCCGGCGACAGAACTGGCACAGCAGCCTTTTACAGCCATTATCGAGCAAGACGCGGGTTGGTATATGGCTTCCTGTCCAGAAGTTCCCGGCGCCAATGGACAAGGTCGCCCGCCAGAGGCGTGTAAAGCTAGTCCGGCAGAGGCAATTGCCCTGATTTTGGAAGACCAACGTCGACCGAGGGCTGAAGCCCTACGGCTAAACGCATGAAGCCCCCTTGGGCCAGCCTGCAGGGTTTATTAGCTTCAGCCGATGGCTTTAGCCGAGGCTAAAGCTCTACGCTCTCAGTTGCCGCGTTCCCGCCAGCCCGATGATGAGACACGCTGCCCCCACGACTCCGAACATTGGCTGGATGCCCATCGCGTCCGCCAAAATACCGCTGAGCCACGGCCCGGCGAACATGCCGGTGGCGTAGATCGCCTGGAACAGCCCCATCGCCGTGGCGCGCTGCGTCTCATCCACGTCGCGGATGCTCAGCCCCATCAGCACCGAGTACCCGATCCCCGAAGCCAGCCCGAAGCACACCTGAGCGACGAAGACCAGCGGCAGTGACCGGGCGAAGGCCAACAGCGCCATCGAGAGCGCGATCACAGTAAAGTTGAACACCACCAGCCGGCGCGCGCCGATGCGCTTTGCCACGGCGGATGTGATGAAGCTGCCAAGCATCACCAGAGCGATGTTCAGACTGGTCAGCAGGCTCAACATGTTATCGGATGCGCCCAGGTTCTTGGCCAGGAGCGGCGCGAAGGTGAACGGTCCCGCCCACATGGCGAACTGTGACACCGCGCAGAGCAGTGACGGCGCCAACACATCCCGTCGGGTGATCAGCTTCCCCAGGCTACTCAGCGATGGCGCCTGGCGTGGACGGGCCGGCTCGCGGATCAGCGCCATCACCAGCATGGCTACTGCCGCCGTGCCGGCGGCCACAAAGAACGCCAGGGGATAGCCGCCCCAGTGGTTCAACATGCCGGTGATAGCCGTAGCCAGCATCCGCGCGACGGAGTTGACGCCGGAGAGCAAGGCCGAGATACGCACCGCTTCCTCCGGCGGAAACTGGCTATTGACGGCGACGACCAGCAGTACCCACACACTCGCTGCCAGGCCGGTGAGCGCCCGCCCCACAATCAACCCGCTGATCGAGCCGGTCAGCCCCATCCACAACGCGCCGAGTCCGGCGAGCGCGAACCCGACCAGGATGAACGGCTTACGCCGTCCGAGCCAGTCCGCTGCGATGCCCAACGGAAAGCGCGTGACAGCCTGCCAAAGACCATATTGGGCGAGGACGACACCCACCAGGGCGAGATCATCGGTCTTCGATGCTGCGTAGACCGAGAGAGTGGGCACGTACAGGTACATGGAGGCCCAATAAAAGACCACGGCCGCCATATACAGTACGAGCAGCCGGCGTCGGGAATCTGCCGGCACTGCCGTTTGTGTCGATGTTGATGCTGATGATGACAATGGTATGTTCTTCATCCTCTTCATCCCTTCACTTTCTCACCCTCTCGCCCTCTTTCCTTCCCTTCCGCAGCCGCCAGGCCAGCGCGCCGCCGCACGCACTGAGCGCCGCCATCAGGACGAAGACCGTCGCCGGCATCAACGCCTCGAACAGGGCGCCGACGATGAGGGGATTGAGGACGGTGACACTGCTGAGAATGCCGCTGGTCGCCAGGTAGATAGGACGCTGTTCGTCGGTGGCGATATCCAGCAGATAGGCGCTGAAGCTCCACCACGAGCTGGCAGTCACGAAGCCCAGCAGGAAGAAAGCAGCGAAATAGCAGACCTCCGGTGTGCCGGATACACCTGCCAGGATCACGGCCAACAACGCGGCGGTCTGGGCTACAACTCCCAAGCGGATAGAAGCCCAACTGCCCACCCGGTCGATGATATAGCCGCAGAGCAGTGCTGCTGTCGCCCCGCCGATGCTTTGTGTCGTCAGCAGTGTACCGATGATGGCATCGTTACCCACGAAGGTCTCGCGGGCGCGTACGATGAAGAAGGGGAAAGCCGCCCCCGCTGTACCGATCACCATCTGCGTGATGACAACCCGACGCAGCGACGCATCAGTGCGCAGATACTGGAGCATCATCCGTAGGCCGTGGCGAACGTCGGTCCGCCCGGGAACCTTGTCCTCGGCTTCTTCGCGGATGAAGAGCATACTGACCAGCGAGAGCATCAGTCCCACAAAGCCGCAACCAAAGAGCAGTGCCCACCGTTCCGGCAAGGCCGCGCCGTCCTTGTCGAGGACGCGGCTGACAACGATTCCGGCAACGGCGGCGCCCAGACTGGAAAGGAGCTGCCCCGCGCCGAAGAAGCGTCCGCGGATCTTGTCGGGGATCACTTTGCCGACGAGCGCCGGCCAGGTGACGCCGTTCAAACCCTCGGAGGTGTAAAAAATGGCGACGGATAGCGTGAGCACCGTCATCGTCAACCCCACGTGGCTGCGCGTCCACCATAATGTGGCGAGGGCCAAAAAGAGAACGGGAAAACGTCCGCCAAACGTGGACCACACCAGCAGGGGCTTCTTGCGCGGCTGTGCGACCAGGAAACTGGCGGCCCAAATCTGCGGCACGGTGATCATCAGGATACGCAGGGCCGCGAGCGCGCCGATGAGCAACGAGGATCCGGTGAATTCTTTGACGAACGCGGGCACAATGACGACCGGATCGTAAAAGGCAAAGCCTATCGAGAAGAAGACGAAATCGCCCACGAGGGCGAGCACATTGCGTCGTACATGTTGTTCTTGCATAGGAATAAGCCTCCTTGTTCATGAAATGACCTCATGGGACGCCCGCCATTCTCCTGGGCCTATTGTAACCCAGGTTGCTGCCTGTAAAACTGATCCGTGAAATCCTAACGTGAGTTATGGGTAACTAGTCCATCGGGGTAGAAATTCCACATCCGTTAGCCATGCTTGGAGCGGAGCGCCGCTTGGAGCGGATCGCCAGATCCGCGGTTTGCTGGGACGATCCCTGGCAAGCATAACGCGGAGCGCCGCTTGGAGCGGATCGCCAGATCCGCGGTTTGCTGGGACGATCCCTGGCAAGCATAACGCGGAGCGCCGCTTGGAG
>DAOOGN010000063.1:0-25520 GCA_035415725.1 Anaerolineae bacterium
CGCATCTCGCGTAGTTCTTGCTGATTCGCTTCCCACTTGCGGTTCTGCTCCTCCCGCAACGCCCGCAGTTCTTGTAGGTTCTGCTCCCACCGACGGGTGCTCTCCTCGCGGTCGCGGCGCAATTCATCCAATACTCGATCGAAGCGGCTTTCGGTCTCCCCTTTATCCGCATAACGCTCCTGCGTCAAACTCAAGACCCACTCGCGCATCTCGCGGTCGCGCCGTAATATCCCCGGCAGTTCCCGGCGAATCAATTGCGTCAATTGTTGATTTTCCATAACACCTCCTGCAGCCCCCACCATACGGCTTATAATCCTATTATACCACCTCAACACGGCTATATTTCACGGATTGCCGTATCTGCGCTATGGTCCCCCTACCCATCGCTTCCATCCAATACCCGCGCCGGCCCGTCGGACTTGCAGAAATGCACGCTGTAGTGCTCTGCCGCGTTGGGATGGGCCGCCGGATACCGCCCGGCAATGCAAGCGCGGATCTCCTCACGGTAGGCCGGATCGCTCAAGCCGATGCAGCATCCCCGAAAGCCCGCACCGCTGAAGCGTGCACCGTACACGCCGGGCGCCTCACATAAGATATTGTACAGCGTCACCAACTGCGGACAACCGGATTCATAATTGTAGACCGAACTGGCCCCCGATTCACGCATCAACCGGCCAAGGCGTTCTACGTCACCCGCACGCCAGGCCAACACACCCTCGCGCACGCGCTGCATCTCGGTAAAGAAATGCCGTGCCCTTCGATCCAACGGCGGTGGCAATTGCATGCCCAACGCCGCATAAACGTCCTCCGGCACCATCCGCAGACGCGGCTGCTCCGGCGGCGTCTGCCCGGACCAGGTCAGCAAGAGCCGCGCCGCTTCCTGACACTCGGCCACCCGGTTGTTGTAATCCGTCCCCCCCAGCGACTTTTCTACCCCAGAATAGACCACCAGGATATCGAAACCGTTCTTCTCGTGCGGGATCGGGATTTTCTCAACCATCATCGATTGGCAATCCAGATAGATCAGCGTGTCAGGCTCACTCATCAAGATCATCGACTGATCCATGACGCCGTTCTTCAATCCCAGGTACACGTTCTCGATGTAACGGTCTAGCTGGATGTTCTCCTCGACCGAAATCACCAGATCGTTGGCCGCCTCCAGCGCCAACAGGTACGCCACGCCGACCGCCGCCGAAGAACTCAAGCCTCCGATGGGCATGGTTCCATCCACCACGGCGTCGATACCGGTCTGCAAAACATGCCGCTGCTGCAAGGCCGCCACCGCGCCCCTGACGTAGTTGCCCCATGTCTTGGCCGACTGAGGCGGAATGTCATCCAACGCGAATTCGACGCGCCCGGGGAAGTTCAGGCTCTCGACGCACACGCGCCGGTCAGCGCGCGGCGTGAAGGCCAGCAGAATCACCCGATCCAGCGTCATCCCCGTCACCAAGCCGTCTTGATGATCCACGTGCGCGCCGAGCGGCGAAATGCGCAGCGGCGCGTAGACCACCCGGATATCACCGTCTGCACAGCCAGTGCGCTGTTGCAAATGCTGTTTTAGTTCTTCGATGCGCATGGATGTTTTACTGTGGACTCAAAAATCCACGCTCCTCAAGATAGGCGATAATCTTACGTGCACTGGCCTCGGGCGTCATCTCGACAGTCTTCAAGACGATTTCCGGGTTGAGCGGCTCTTCGTAAGGATCATCGATGCCGGTGAAGCCCTTGATCTCGCCGCGACGGGCGCGGGCGTACATCCCCTTCACATCGCGGCTCTCACACACTTCGATGGGCGTATCGACGAAGACTTCCACAAAGTGCTCCTCACCCACCATCTTGCGCGCTTCGTTACGGGTAGCGCGGTAGGGACTGATGGCAGCGCAGATCACGGTCCCGTTGTGGCGCGTAATCTCTCCGGCCACAAAGCCGATGCGCAGGATGTTGGTATCACGGTCTTCCTTGCTGAAGCCCAATCCCTTGGAAAGGTGCGTGCGCACCACATCACCGTCCAGCATCGTTGCCTGGCGTCCGCGCTCCAGCAGCATCGGCACCAGCGCCTGGGCGATAGTGGATTTTCCCGCGCCACTCAAGCCGGTGAACCAGATACACACGCCCTGCTTGTGCCGGGGGGGATTTGTTTCCATCAGGATTTGCGCCGTTTCCGGACGGGTGAACCAACTCGGCAGCAGCTTGCCTTGCGCCAGATATTCGTCGCGTACCTGGGTGCCGGAGATGCTCGCCGTCTGCACGTTCGGCGGCACTTTCGCTATCTCCTCGTAGCGATCCTCATCCACCAGATAAACCAATTCCTGGAACGGCACGGCTTTGACGCCCAGTTCGTCCTCGTATTGCGCCATCATCTCCTGTGCTTCGTAAGGACCGTAGAACGGCTTACCGGAACTGTCATAGCCCGGCCCGGCATGGTCGCGTCCGACAATGAAATGGGTCGCGCCGTAGTTGCGGCGGATGAGGGCGTGCCACAGCGCCTCGCGCGGCCCGGCCATGCGCATCGCCAACGGCAGCAGGCTCAAGAGGGTGTTGCGTTTATCGTAATAATGCTCGACCAGTGCCTTGTACGCCCGCACGCGCGTATAGTGATCCACGTCACCGGGCTTGGTCATCCCCACGACCGGATGGATAAGCAGGCTACCATCGATCTGCGCCGCGGCGCGTTTGGTCAGTTCTTCGTGGATGCGGTGCATGGGGTTGCGCGTCTGGAAGGCGATCACATGAGGGTTGCCCATCTCCGTTAATAAAGCGCGCACCTGCGCCGGCGTGCGGCGAATCTCCGCAAAATCGTAGTAAACCGGCAGATTGAGCACTTTCAGTTCGCCGGAAATGCACAGGTCGCGCCACTGCTGCATTTCGGAGACCAGCGGATGGCGATGATCGGTGGTGCCGTACACCAGCCGCGCCTCACGCAATGGATCCCAGCGGAAGACTTCTTCAAGGCGCATCACGGCAATAATGTAGTTGCGCGAGTCACGCAGGGTGATCCACTCTTCCCGGGTCGGCAAATCCTCCTTGCTGATCGTCAGGGTGATGGGGATGGAGAACAACGTCCCATCCGCCAGCCGCATTTCGGTCAGCACGCGCTGATAGTCGGCTTTGGACATAAAGCGGTCCAGCGGCGAGAAGCCGCCGACCGCCAGCAGTTCAAGGTCGCACAGGTTGCGATCGGTGATTTGCAGGGAAGGGTAATGGTTGGCTTCGGCCAGCAGTGCCTCACGCTCGGCAGCGGTGACAACCAAATCGACGAGTTTCCCGCCATAAGGGGGGATCAAAAGATCGGTCGTTGGTGGTTTTGTATTCATGAAAGCTCCCTCGAAAATAGTCCGGTAGTCTTGAGTCCGGTAGTCGGATTAGTCATTGGGGTGTGTTTCACATGAGTTGGGTGGTCGTGCTTTTGACGCTTGAGCTATCTTTTCTGTGGTTTCTCTGCGTTCTCAGCGACCTCCGCGGTAAAACACAAGCCACTGCGCTCCGCTGTCTAACGTTCATCAGGTTGGGGATAACTCACGGCGGCGCGCGTCTCGGCTTCTTCGAGAGCCTGGAGCAGACGTTGCATCTGGGCGCTGGTGGTGAGATCGCCGCGCGTGCGCTCCAAAACGCCCCGCAATTGATCGACACGGTGGCGCAAACCACCGGTGATGGCGTCGGGGTAGCTGAACGACATCAGCACATCGTAGACGGCGTCCATGGCGGTCAGCAGACGTTCCGCCTCGTCCATCGCGCCCTGCCGCATCACGTCCAGGCAACGCCGGCGCAGTTCACTGGCGGCCTCGCACATACCGTTGAGATAGGTGTCATAGGGCACACTCAGGTCATCCAGCGACGGCAGAGCGCCGTTCGAGATCAACGCCAGCGTGATGCGGGCTTCGACAAGCTCTTTCAACGCATCCTGTGTATAACCGGCGTAGAACAGATCGGGATAGGGTGCCAATAACGCCCGCATCTCCCGTCCGACCGTCTCCGCTTCGGCCAACAGCGCGTCGGCTTCATCCCAGGCGTTACGATGCCCGGCGCGGATGGCCCCGGAACACAGACGAATCAACGCCCCGCTTTTTTGCAGTGCCTCGTCGCGGGCCCGGTTACGAGCCTCCAGATCGGCCTGCGCCGCTGCCGCCAGTTGATCTAACCACGCTTGTAACGCTGCGGTCATTTTATCCCTCCCCCGTGGGCGGGTGAACGCCCCCGAAGAATTCACGCGCCAGGTCATCCCCTTGACCCGGCAGGACAATCTCGCCGAAGGCTGCTTCGTATTTGGTGAGATTCTCCTGTAAAGCGCGCAGCAGCAGTTTGGCGTTCAGCGGTGTCATCACGACGCGCGCTTTCACCCGCACTTGCGGCTGGTTCGGCAACATCTGCGCCAAATCCAGAATAATCTCAGAAGGAGAATGGGAAATCAAGGCGAAGTTCGTATAAGTCGGTTCGAGACCGGCTGGCAGTTCTACATTGATAGATTTTGTTGGTTTTATCGACATCAGATACCTCCCTATCCAGCAGGTGATGGATCACCGTAGCGGCACGCTGAAGCGCCTCCGCCGCCCATCGCCCACCCTGTTGACCCCAGACCCGAATGACAAAGAACAGAGGGGCCCATGCCCCTCTGTCATTTCACCATGTCCCCCGCAGTTCTTTAGAAGGGGACTTCTTCTTCCCCTCCATATTCTTCCGGGGCTTCCGCCGTGCCCGGCGCGGCGCCCGCTTCGCCACGACTGCCCAACAGCACAATCCGCTCTGCGGTGACCTCGTAGCTGGCGCCGGTCGTGCCATCCTGGCGGGTCCAGGTGCGTGGACCGCCGGTCGTTTTATCGGGGGTTAGACGTCCCTCGATCATCACCTGTCGTCCTTTGGTAAGATACTGGGCGGCGATTTCGGCAGTTTTACGCCACGCCGTGACGCGGAACCAGGTTGTTTCTTCACCCGGCGAACCGTCAGGATTGTTCCACTTACGATTCGTAGCCACATTTAACGTCGTCACCGGCGTCCCGTCTGGCGTATAACGCATCTCTGGGTCGCGCCCCAGGTTCCCCACAATGATGAGCTTCTGATATGCCATTGCATGTGCCTCCTTTTCGTTATGGTGCGGTCAATGAAAGATGATGCGCAAAACAGCGCCCTGATAGCATCATTTTACACGGCTCAACGCAAAGCGCAAATTGCCCCCCTCAGGGAGTTGCGCCTTCGATGAAGCAATGCAGACCGTCCACAATCCCTTGCGCCACAACGTCGGGATGCTGCGTCAAGGTTTCACGGTCGTCCAACATGAAGCCGATTTCGATGATGGCCGCCGGGGTGTTGCCATCAATTTCGTAGTAGGCGTGATAGCGGGTCATGTCATAGGTGATGGTATCCGCGTCGAACGTTAAACCGGTGCGTTCGGCATAAGAGCGGATCACACAATCGACTAAAGCATCGGCGGAGGGGGTGTGGAGACCGGATTCCGCTCGTGCCACTTTGAAACCGGATTTACCCGGGAAACTACAAGAATCGGCATGAATAGAAAGCAGGGCATCTGCTCGATAGCTGTTGAGGCGCACATCGAATTCATCCAGCAGATCGACGGTCCACCCATACTGGGTGAGCAATGCCACAACCCGTCGTGCCACGTCGCGGTTGATGTCCACTTCCTGCAACCCATCGGGACAGATAGCGCCGCTATCGTTGCCGCTGTGGCCAGCAATGATGCCGATATGCGGGATGTGGGGCATGGGGGTGAGTTGGGCCACGGTCGGCGTAGGGGCAGGTGTGTTCAAAGGGATCACGACCCGACTATCCTGTGGCGCAGAGGGGTTCTCGGGATCGGCCGTGACGGCCACAATGGGGATCACCCCTAAAGGCACGCCACAGGCCGCGACGACGGCAAGAAGCACTAGAACGCGCATCAGCCAGCCTATCGCCCAGGGGGTTGCACTCACAACATTCTTGTTCATTGGCGGCGCCCTATCGTTAGCTCAATGGCTCAAATCTTAAGGGGTTTTATTTAGCGCATCCGGCGTTTCCATTCGTCCTTGACTTCGATCTCGTCCCAGTTATCTTTGTACATCAAGAAATCCCGCAAAAGCCGGTCGAATTTGCTGGTCTCCTCCAACATCGGGTAGTGTTGCGCCGTCTCGAAAATGAACGGATAGACGTTATAGTTCAATCTGCCCAACGCGGCATCCTCCGGCGCCTGAATGATGGGGTCTTCACGCCCACAGGCCAACAGCACCGGCATGTCCAAATCTTCCAAATCATCCAGGAGATTGTGGCTCAGCGCATTCCGCACGCTCTGCACCACGGCGTTAGCGTCGGTCTTGGCGGCTTCGATGTCCACTTCCTCGTATGATTTCAAACGGCGTCCCAAGATAACCTTCGCCGGGTTATCGCCGCCGCTGAAACCGCTCAGCGAGCGGGCGATGTCGCTGCCGCTGAGGGGGGTGCAGACAGTCATCAACTGTTCGACGCGCTCCGGGTGCGCCAGAGCAAAATTGGCGCCGACAATTCCCCCCAACCCGTGACCAACGATCGGGACACAGTTAATACCCATCTGATCCATGAAAAGCTCGACCTGACTTACGTATCCAGGGATACTATAGCGTGTTGCCACTTTGTCCGAATCCCCAAATCCCCAGAAATCCAAGGCGTATGCCCGGTAGGAGGAGGACATATCCACCATGGTCGGCACCCAATACCGCCATGACCCCAGCCAGTCGTGGAGAAACAGGAGGGGTTTACCTCGTCCTAAAGCCTCGTAATGGACGAGGCTGCTTTCAAGGATAATCGCACTCATAAGCTGAACTCCACGGCGTCAGTCAGGCTTTACCCATTTCTTTCAAAATTCTGTTGACCTGCGAGGTCAGTTCATCAGGCGCAAAGGGTTTAAGGATGTATTCCTTCGCCCCCACTTCCAATCCTTCCTGGATCTCGCTCTCTTGCCCTTTCGCCGACAGGAAGATCACGGGTATATCTTGGGTGAACGGGCTTTCTTTCAAAGCCTCGCACGCTTGATAGCCGGTCATGCGCGGCATGCGCACATCCATCAGAATCAGGTCGGGGATGACTTGCTGCGCTTTTTCCACCGCTTCTACGCCATTGATTGCCAATTCGACATCAAATCCG
Organism: Anaerolineae bacterium; assembly: GCA_035415725.1. Lineage (GTDB taxonomy): Bacteria > Chloroflexota > Anaerolineae > B4-G1 > SLSP01 > DSWT01. The sequence goes on from DAOOGN010000063.1 coordinate 7,105, forward strand.
GCAAACCGCAAGGTAAAGGCAATCAGTTCACGAATGTCACGTTCGTCTTCGGCAATCAATATCTTCACCATTCTCATAACTCCTTCAAGGTGCCATTCCCATGGATAAGATTAGAAATAGTGGTGGCCAGTTCCTCCACCGAGAATGGCTTAGACATAAAATGTACGGACTTAAACATGTCGAAGGCGCCTCCCTGTTTGGCAGTCAGCGGCATGCCCTCGGTCAACATAATCACGGCGGTATCCCCGGCATGGGAGTCTTGTTGAAGCTGCTCCAAAACCTGATACCCTTCCATATCGGGCAAGGGATGATCCAACACCAGGACCTGGGGAGACAGGGTGTGCGCCACGTCCAGGGCGCGTTCGCCGCTGCGGACCGTGTGAACGTCCAAACTGTGCAATTGCAATGCCGTGCGCAGGGGGTCCAGAAGACCACGATCGTTGCTGGCGACGATGACGGTACCTTGCCTGTCCAGCAAAGGAAGGATGACCTCGCGCAAGCGCTTCTCGTTCAGCGGCTTGATCAAGTGCTCTGTCGCTCCCAAGCGCAATCCCCGCGCCCGGTCAGCCGTCACGGAAACGATGACGACCGGAATATCGGCAGTTTCGACATCGCGTTTCAGCAACTGCAACACTTCAAATCCGTCCAGGTCCGGCAAACGGATGTCCAGTGAGATGACATCCGGGTGCTTCTCACGCGCAATACGCAAAGCCTCCGCGCCTGAGGTGGCGGTCAGAAACTCCACCTCATCTTTGTGCAACATGATCTTGAGCAAGTCGGCGCTTTCGCGGTCATCTTCGACCACCAAAATCGTCGCACGGGGTTCTTCGGTAATCCGCGGCGGCAACATGCCGACGTCCTCCGTCAGTTCGCCTTCAGCGAGGGGCACGGAGAAGGTGAAAGTGCTCCCTTTGCCCAAGACGCTATCCAGCGATATGCTCCCTCCATGCATTTGGATCAAAGACAGCGAGATTGCCAATCCCAGACCCGTCCCAGAAACTTCGTAGACGTCGGGGTCATTCTCCACGCGGTAAAAGCGTTCGAAGATTTTCTTCTGGTTTTCCGGCGCAATGCCGATTCCCGTATCGGCGACGGCGACATGCAACATTGCCTCTCGCACGTAGACATACACACTGATGGCGCCTCCCACCGGGGTGTATTTATGAGCATTTCCCATAATGTTCGTGACGATCTGCACCAGGCGGTCATGATCGCCGTACACTTTGGGCAGCATGGGCGGCAAGATGAGCGCTAAACGTTGCTCTTTTTCCACGATTTTGGGCTGCAATAAGTCCGCAACCTGTTTGACCACTTCTTCCATAGCCACCGGAGCGAGTTGCAACACCACACGCCCCGTCTCGATCCGCGAGATGTCGAGAAGGTCATTGACCAGGTTGGTCAAACGTTCCGAATTCGTCTTGACCTTTTTCAAGAAGTCCCGCTGCATGTCCGACAGCGCTCCGGTAGCGCCCATCAAGATCAAATCCACATAGCCGATAATCGAAGTCATCGGCGTGCGCAATTCATGCGAGACGGTAGAAACAAAGTCGCTCTTGGCGCGATCGGCTTCCACCTCCGCTGTAATGTCGCGGAAGACAGACACGACTCCCAGGAATTCCTGGGATGGCAGAATCACCGGGGCTAAGTGCACACTGACAAAGCGTCGCCCTACCTCCATACGGTGCACCAAAAATTCATCAGCATCATAATCTTGGGGGACCTCGCGCCATTTTTCGATCTGCACCAGCCAGTCGCGTGCGGCACTGCCGTAGAGACCCAGGATGTCATCCTGGAAACGTCCCAACGCCTGCTCACGGCCAATCGACATGATGCGCTCGGCCGCTGCGTTGAAGAGGATGACCCGCCCGTTGGCATCGGCCACCATCACGCCATCGGCGATGTCTTCCAGAATCGCCTGGTTTTTCGCCGCCTCGATTTGTTGCTCCCGCAGCATGGCACCCAGACGTTCAGCCTGCTCACGGATCAGATGATAAAGTTCGGCATTATTCAAAGCGTTGCCCAATTGGACCGCCGCCGCTTCCACCAGGCGCAATTCCGATTCGCCAAAAACATTCTTGACCGGCGACTGCAAGAGGATGACGCCCAACGATTCTCCGGCTCCGCCCATAATAGGCGCGGCCAGGACGGAACGTACCATGCGGTCGATCATCTCGGCGCAACGCTCGTCTTCTAAAGCGTTGGGGATGATCAAGGCCGTTCTGTTCATCAGCACCCACCCCACGACGCCTTCGTCTCGACCAAAGGGCGCCGGTCTTCCTCCCGGCGGTATCGGCTCGGTGTGGCCGATAGCCGCACGATAGACAAGTTGTCCGGTATTGTTGTCGAGCAAAATCACGGCGCTCCGCGAGGCTTTGACCGCCTTCTGCAATAGTGAGAGGGCCTGGCTGAGCACGCGATCCATGTCCAGGCTAGCGACCAGTTCAGAGGCAATTTGATAGAGAACGCCGAAACGATCCCGCTGAACCCGCAGGCTTTCCGACGCCTCGGCCAGTTCGCGCGTGCGTTCCGCGACGCGCAACTCAAGTTCTTCACTAAAACGCTTGACTTCTTCAAAGAGCCGCGCGTTTTCGACGGCGACGGCTACTTGATCCGCCAAAGCCGTCAGCGTCGCCACGTCGGTAGGGGTAAAGTCGCCTTTGCTCTTGCGCTCGGCAGCGAGGACCCCCACAGAACGTCCTTCCACCATCAACGGTACCATCACCGATGACCCGATGTCAACCGGCCCGGCCTGGTAATGTCCGTCGGTGGCGGTGTTTTCGATCACCAGCGGCATCCCCGTCTGCACCACGGTGCCCACAGCGCCTTCACCCCGATCGAAGGATCTCCCGGACAACAACTCAAGTGCATAGCCCGACGTTGCCAGCGGGATGAAGCGCTGGCCCTCTCTATCCTGAAGGAAAATGGTGGCATAGTCGTATTGCAACAGGTTCGTCACCGATTGGACAACGGTGTTTAAGACCAGGGGCAAATCCAGCTTGGTGGTAATGGAACGATTCAATTCGTTGAACAGGCGCAGGGTATTGACCTGGCGCTGCAAGTCTTCGAAGAGGCGGTTGTTTTCAATGGCCAGCGCCACCTGGGCCGCAAAGATCTCGATCACTTCTGCCGTTAATGCCGTGGGCGCGCGTCCGTCCATGGGATCGTCGACCGACATCATGCCCACAATTTCCCCATGGCTACCGCGCAACGGAATGATGAAGGAGTCCTTGGGGTGCCACATGCCCGGCTGCCGCTCGACCATCGTCGCGGTCGCAGGAATGAAAACGTCAATGTCACGGAAAAGCTCGTCGTAATACTCCGCGGGGATATAATAACAACGGCCCAGACGGAATCTTTCCTGGAACAGGGCACGGATACGCGGCCAGGAATGGCGCACGGCCTTCATCTCCTCCAGCCGCGCCAATGGAATTCCCGCGCCGGCCACCCGCCGCACATTGAGACCTTCGACGACGCTGATCAAGACGATGTTAAACCCGGTGCCTTCTTGCACGGCGTAGGCAATATCAAGGAGGGTTTCCTCCAGCGGACGGTCAGAGCGCATGGTGCGCGAGACTTCCAACAAGAGCGACATCTGTTCCGCGCGCTTGTGCATCAACTCGCCGCGTTCGAGTTGTTCCAGATAACGGCGGGTATTGCCCACCGCAATGGCCGTCTGCACCGCCAGGCCGGCGATGAATTCCAACACCACTGGCGGGAAAGCGGCGGGGCGACTGCTCTGCAACAAAATCGCCGCCGCCAGTTGTTCCTCGTAAAAGACCGGTTCCACCAGCAAGGTTCGTGCCCCGGGAGGGCAGGCCGAAGTATCCGGCAACTGCGCTACATCGGGGAGATAGATGGTATCCTGGTGGGTCAAAAATTGCGCCAACGGCGAATCCGGCTCGACGTGGCTCGTGATGTGACGGATGGCCTCCAAGGCGGCTTCATCGTATCCCTGGAACACCCGTAATTCAAAATCCGTGTGGTTAAAGACAGCGATCAATCCCGCGTCTGCCGTGCTGAAGCGCACGGCTTCTTCCAACACGCCATGGAGAATGTGATCCAGATCGATGGTCGCGGTGATGTCGCGCGTAATCCGCTGCAAAGCTTCCAGCGCTTCGAGTCGCCGGCGTAATTCGGCGTCAGTCTGGGTGTACAACCGTGCATTTTCAAGCGCTATGGAGGCTTGCTCGGCCAAAATGCGTAACACACTCAACTCGTCATCCGTAAACGAATGTGGCGCGGTAAATTGCACCGAAAGCATCCCCACCGGCTTGTCCCCCCGATGCAAGGGACAATCGACAAAAGCACGGAAACCTTCTTCGTGCGCGAGTTGTGCGACTTTGGCCGGCTCCGGTTCCTGCAATACGTCACCGGACACTACCATGGTGTTGGTCGCCACGGCATGACTCCGTCCGTTCTTGACTATCGGGATCCCTTGCGAGAGTTCCCGATACCGCTCGGACACTCCCTCTGCCGCTGCCAGATTCAACAACCCGGTCACGGGGTCGACGACAAAAATGGCGGTCCGTTGACATTTGAAAATGTCGAAAGTGGTCCGTACAATCTCGGCGAGCACGGTATCCAGGTTCAGCGAGGCGCCCACCGCTGCAGTAGCCGCTACCAGAGAGCGCAATTGCTGCGTCCGGTGTTCCATGCGTTCGGCCAACTGTGAAATACGCACGGTCCCGGCGATTTGCGAAGCCAACATGGCCAGGGCGCGCGCCTCTTCTGTGGTAAAAGAAGACCGCTCGCGGGGCTTCGCTACCTGGATAAGTCCGACCAATTCGCCGGCGGTTTCCAGGGGCACGCAGAGCACCTGATGCACATCCATGGCCACTGCCAGCGGTGACAGTCCCAGCGCTTCTACCTGAGCATCGCTCTGGGCATCATCGATCAACCAATAGAAATGATCGCGCGGGCGCTGCAACAACGGACGAGGATCGGAGAGCGCCACCCGACAATGGCGCACCCACTCCTCGGGCATGCCGATGAAAGGTGTGCCGGCGATCAAAGTCGCCGTTTCAGTTTCGTAGAGCAGCAAACCGGCGACATCGGCATGGACCATCTCGGCGACGCGCGATACAACTTCTCTGACGACATTTTCCGCATTTCCGGCACGCCCAATGGCATTGACGATCTCACGAAGGTTTTCCAGGGTCTGCACCCGTTGCTGCGCCGCCGCGAAAAGCCGCGCGTTCTCAATCGCCACCGCAGCCTGTCCCCCCAAAAGCATGGCCAGTTCCTTGTGATGTTCGGTGTACTGCCCGGGCACTGCGGCGGCCATTTCGAGCGTCCCTACCAGTTCGCCACGCGCGAGCAGTGGAATTCCCAAAAAGGAACGCGCCCACAACTTGAGGGTCGTGTTTTTCGGTTGGGCAGCTTCAAACGTCAAAACGTCATCGATCAACAACGGTTGGCGGGTACGTGCCAGCCAGCCGCTCAAGCCTTCATCCAATTGATAGATGGTGCCCGGCGGTATGATGCCCGACTGCACAACCGTATTGGAACGATACACTTCATTGATCAGGACACCTTGTTCGGCGTCGAACAAGGTGATTTCCCCGGCATCGTAAGGGATGAGCGTAGCGACTCCGTCCAGAATGACCTTCAATGTCGTCTCCAGGTTCAGGCTTTCACCGATCAAGCGCTCCATCTGTTGGAGGGTTTCCAGCTCCTGCACCTGGCGCAACCGCGTCTGTTCGACATCCGCATAGCGCGTCCAAACCGTCGCGGCCATTTGCACTACCGCCGCCGCGCTGCCGAGCAGTTCCACATCCTCCGCGGTGAAGGGAGCGGTGCGGCGGCCCAACACCAACCGGCCCCGCCACGCCGCGTCAATGTTCACCGACGCCCCCAGGAGGTACGGCGCCGCCGGCTGCGTCGTCGTCCAACATTGTGCCGCCGGGGATGCCTCACACGGCGCGAGTATCGCGCGCCAGGCCTGGAGATCCACGGACTCACTGCCGGCCAGCGGGATAATCGTTGCCGGCGGGGTATCCCAAACCCAGGCGCCGATGTCCGCTCCAAACCATTGGGCGGTTTCTTCCAGGGCCATTTGCCAAACGGCTTCAAGACTTGACGCCGTCGTCAACTGTTCACTGAGCGCCTGTAGCTTGTGCAAAGACTACGCCTCCCCACCTGACAAAATCCGCTCGACCGGACACCCTATTCCTGTTTGCGCGCCTGCCGGCGTGCCTCAGCCGCCGCCTCGGTAATCTCTCGGATGTCGGTAAACGGCCCATCGTCCGCCGTCAGTCCGCCGATCTGCAAAGTCATCAGCGGCTGGTGCACTTCGTTGTCATCTTCATCCTTGACGACCAGATAGCCTTGCATCCGGGTCATAAAGTCGTAGTGCGTCCCGACGTTTTCTTGGAAACGGGCGATAATCTCGGTGCGCAAGGGGGCCACGAGTTCCTTGCGCGTGATGATGATGAAATTATCGCCGCCGATATGACCGATGAAATCATCTACCGTCCCCAGGGCATCAATAACATCATTGAGCAGCATCCCCGTAAAGCGCAGCACCTCTTCGCCGGCGACAAAACCGTAGACTTCGTTAAAGGCATCCAAACCGTTGATGCCGATGTACAGGATGCCCCAATCCTGCCGGCGCAGCAATTCCCGCAACTGTTGCTCGATCAACTGTCCGCTCGCCAGCCCGGTGCTGGGACTGGTCAGGCTGGCGACTTCGGCGCTCTTGATCGTGTTGCGCACACGCAAACGCAGTTCTTCCAGGTCAAAGGGCTTGGTGATGTAATCATCGGCGCCCAATTCAAGGCCCTGGATTTTATCGTTGCGCTCATCCTTCTGCGTCAAGAAGATAATAGGGATATGGCTGGTCCGCAAATTGGTCCGCAACTGACGGCAAACCTCGTAGCCGTCAATGTCGGGCAACATGATATCCAACACAATGACGTTGGGCATGTTCTGCCGCGTCATTTCCAGGGCCACCCCTCCACGTGGGGCAACGTAGACTTCATACCCCTGCGACTTGAAATAGAGTTGCAACATATTGGAAATATCGAAATCATCCTCTACGACCAAGATACGACTGCCAGTCATGCTCTTTACCTCCCACCCACGTTAGGAAACCGCGTCGCTAACCTATTTTGGCCCTCGCCTTCACTTTTTCCAGCAGGGTTTCTTCTAGCTTATGTTCAAAACTGCGCAATGCCGCCAATTGAAAGCCATGTTTTGTCGCTAAAGCATCGATCTCTTGAACCTGTTCCACGGAGAGGTCCTTGCCAATAGAATAATCCTCATAGCGGCCTTCAAAGGCTAAAGTCATGGTCTCCGCCAGACATCCATACGTCAGGTCTGGCGGAAGTCCATAGTCGAATCCGAAATCCACCTGTCCCGGCACGTGCACCAATCCCCCATCGATCACCAGGACATCGTCGCGCGCCTGGGCCACCTGCTGTGATACATCGCGCGGGCGGGAGACGTCACAGACCACGGCGCCCCGTCGTAACATCTGGGGTTGAATCAGGTTGCCTCCCGCACTGGTCACTGTGACCACGACATGGGCCAACGCTACGTCTGTTACGGCCGTAGAAGTCACCACATCGCTGCCCCCGGCACGTCGCACCCTGGCGGCAACGGTCGCCAACGGGTCAGACTGTCGCCCGATTAACAGCATACGTCCGACGTCTGGAGCCAGCAGTTGCGCTACGGCAGCGCCAATCGCGCCGGCGCCGCCTACGACGGCCAGCGTCACCTGGGCCAAATCGATGTCCATCAACCGCGCTGCCTCGCGCGTTGCCTGGACTGCAATGGCGGCGGTGTAACTGTCGCCCGATGTCACCGCCATGTCCAATCGCTGCGCAATCGTCACACCACCATCCCCCACCACCGAGGTGTACGCGCCCAACCCCAGGATCTGCGCCCCTAAACTCGCCGCCAGATGGCCGGCGGCGACAATTTTTTTGTAGACTGTCTCCGGCGGCAGACTCAACATGCGCTGCGGCGTGTAGGGGACGGCGATCAGCCACCCTTCAATCTCCTCGCCGGTAGCCTGCGAGCGCGCCCCGGTAATGTGCGAGAGCTGGAGGGGCGGCCAAAAGCGACACATAAAATGGATAGCTTCCTCAGAAAGGACTTTGCCCAGGAGCGGGTATTTGCGCGCCACATCCCGCTTCGGCTCCAGGGGATGAATGATAAAGGCAAAGGAGTTCATACAATTTCTCAGACATCCCGTTTATATAAACGTGGATGCATCTTCTCCCCGTCCTGGAGTTTGAGGTGATCGCTGTCTTCGTAATAGACATTGTTGGTGATGACTCGGCGTCGGTCGTCAGAAGCAAACAAGATCACATCCGACTCAATCATACGCGCCGGGAAGAAAATAAACCCGGAGCCGATACGCACGTTATGCCCGACGGCGCTGCCCAAAGCGGTCATCCCGGTCTCCTCAAGTTTGCCGCCAAAATGCGAACGCATCGGTTTATCGACTAGCAAAAAGTCGGTAAACGTTGTGCCTGCCCCCACGAAGGAGTCGCGCCCGATCACGCACATTTGCAAACAACTGTTTTGCGCGACCATGCAACGATCCATTAACACAGTACGGTAAATGGCGGCGCGGAAGGGTAAAAAGGTGCCATTTCCTATGACACTGAGCATGAGTTGACATCCCTGGTCGATGGTGACATCGTCGCCGATCACGCAATTTCTGATCACAACCCCTGGCCCAATGTTCACGTTATCGCCGATGATGGTCGGGCCCTGAATGATCGCCGTCGGATCGACGGTGCAGTTCTTGCCCATCGTGACGATCTCTGCCGAGGTGAGGACTTGCTTGCGCTCCAGAATGCCGCGCCAGAGCATTTTCAAGAGCAACCGCGGATCGTGCTCCAGGCGTTTCTCAAACTGCACGCCGATGGCGAAGATGCCAAAGTCGATGTTGGCATGGAGGATGTGGATCCAGTGTTCAATCGAAAGAAAAGGCTTGGTCGGCAGGTTGTAGGTCAGGTCCCCCTGGAAGTCGGCCATGTGGGTGGGGACATGATAGAAGCCCACCTCACGCGCCTCGGTATCTATCACCAGCGGGCGCACGACCGGTTCGATACCGTAGGGATAATACCACAGGTCGGCGACGTAATAGTTGCCCTGCCGACGAATCCCGCGTTGCAGGTAGAGGCCCTGGCCGGTGATGGCCGGATCGTTCAATTCAAAAGCGACTTGACAGGCTTTGCCGGACTTCTGGGCGCGTTGGATAAACTCGTCGATGAAACCCTGATCAAAATAGAGGTTGTCGCGGTAAACGAGGGTCTCTTCGCGGTCACTTTCCACCTCGTGAATCGATTCGACCTCCCGCTCGTCGGTCGTGTAGCGCGCGAGCACATCCCGCTGATGAAGCCATAGGGGGTGAGTCAGCACGCTCAGTTCCCGTGCCGGTTCATTAAACGGCGGAATCTTTCTTCGGTCACGCAGGATGATTTTACGCATTTCCTATCCACACTACGAATATTCAAGTCAGAGGGGTCTTATCGACACGCAGGGCGCCCACCGCATCGCCACATGCGATGCAACTTATCCCTTCAATCGAAAAGTGCTTGCCGCGGCTCACCCAGTACAATGATTCTTGCAACAACCCCTCCAGCAGGGCGCAAGACGGCGCGGCTGAATGTCGCCCCCAACAAAATCCACAACGCTCCGTCATAAAAAAGAAGCTGTCTTCACTTTCGCCAAGCCGCACATGATGGTCCGTGTAGCGGTTGAAGATCTCGGCCAGGACTTCAAGGCCAATGCGCATCCGTAGGGTGACCGGCAGAATCCTCAAGGCAAAATCGGCGAATCCGATCAAGCCCCCGAACCCTTCAATTCCATATTTGAAGCAGGTCTCACCCGAACGGCGGGCAATTCGTTGCCCCCCACGAATCCCATAAATTCCTTCTATCGCCTCGAAAAGTCGCCCCATTTCGTCAAACGTCATCCCCGGCTCGAAGTTGGGAGGCGGACAATGCTCGATAAAGTATTGCAAGCGCGCCGTATTCAGAATGGCGTGAATACCGTTCTCTCCCATCACCTCCCGCATGGCCAGGAGCAGAATGCGCACAATTCTGTTAGGAAAATAATAATCACGTTGTTCTACAGTCACACTCACGAGTCAACCAGGAATTCCAGGATGGTAGTATGAAAGTGGTCCCTTTCGTCCAGCATGGGAAAGTGCCCCGAATGCTCAAAATAATGGATCACATGCGTTTTGACGCCCTGGCGTAGCAGTTCACCTTGCTTGGGATCGACGATGTTATCCTTGCGCCCATAAATGCCCATCGTTGGAACATGCAATTCATTCAGTTGGGGGCGCAGATCGGTGAGTCGCAAGTCGCGGATACTGGCGGAGAAGGACTCCCAGGTCGTGCGTGAAAGGTCCTTCTTTAGCATGCTATACAGGGTGCGCCAGTCCCTCGCATACGAGAGGGAAAGCAACTTCATGGACAAAGTCAACAGGCCCGGTATAGCATACAGCAGGCGAGCAAACTCACGGTATCCAGATAATTTGAGTAAAAAGGCCAGCCCCGAACCGGTAACGGGGGAACCGACGACGGCAATCTTCGAGACACGTTGGGGATGGGTAAGGGCCAGGCTCAAAGAAACCGTGCCGCCCATCGAGTGACCCATCACCCGGGCGTGCTCCAGGCCCATCCGTTCCATAAATTGGTCGACCATGCGCACATATTCAGAGACCGAAAAGGAGCCTTGCTTGGCCGATTCTCCAAATCCCCAAAAATCGAGCGCATACGTTTTATACTGACGGTCGGCCAGGTACTCCATCGTCGAGTACCAGTAACTCCATGATCCAAGCCAACAATGCAACAGAACAACCGGCTTGCCGCGGCCGAAAGTTTCGTAGTGAACAATGCCCCGATCCGTAACAATAGAACTCATCTGGTTTAACCCTGTGCCCCTTTTCCTTTATCATACCACAAAGCCTATCCCCCCACGAAAAGAGGCCGTTGCAATTCGGTTAAAAAACGGTTACTCTTCATCCGTCAGTTCCAGGATGGAATAGAGTAACTCCAACAATACCTGTTTCACGCTTTCTTTGTCGGTTGCCACACATGGAACGACTTTGACTTCCGGTTCTACATGCAAGACAATACGCAGGTCTTCCGGCGGCCAGGCGTCGCTCAGATCTTGTTTGTTGGCAGCGACGATGTAAGGCACCGGCGAATAACTGCGGAAGGTGTCCAGGATACGACGCGCTTCACGGAAAGTCTCCGGCCGGGTGCTATCCACCAACACAATAAACCCCAACATGCCCTCGGAGAGAATCTCCCACATGAAGTCAAAGCGGCGCTGCCCCGGCGTCCCGAAGAGATAGAGAATCAATTCATCGTCAATAGTAATGCGCCCGAAATCCATCGCTACCGTTGTCTGCTGTTTGATGCGCTCCGCCTCTCTGGAAATCTTCCGTTCAGTAGATACAACATCAATTTCACTGACACTTTGGATCAGCTCGGTCTTCCCGGATGAAAAGGGCCCGGTCACAACTATCTTTAGCGTCTGCATAACCTATAGCTCCCGGATCCGGCTAATCAACTTCTGGACAATCCCCCGCTTGACAACCGGACGTTGCATCTGGGCTGCGGTCGGCGGCGGTGACGCCGGTGTCGCTGCGCCGGTGACACCGGGGCGTGTGGCGGGGGTAGGCATGCTCACCGGACGAGGGGGGCGGATAATCTCCACCAACCCTGCCTGAAGCAGGCTATAGACAATTTTGCGAATTTGCAGCTCGCTCATGCTGTTGAATTGAGCAATCTGACGAATGGTGTTGCTGGGGTTGACAAAAGAAATCACGCGCCATTCCTCGACGCTGAGGTTCACATCGCGCAAAGGGGTGGTCGGACGGTCGGCAAACTTGAGCGGCACATCGAGGTCCGGCAGTTCGTCTTGCAGTCGCTCCCATTCCTTAACCCGGCGACTGCCTTCCATAATGACATTTTCAAGCGCGATGGAGGTGGCGATTTTGCCCTGCAGGGGTAGCTTGGAGGGTTCAAAACGGAACTGACCTTCGCCCCAGGAGAAAATCTGATAGACCAGATCCAGCACGTAGTCCCGCACACTTTTCACGACGACCTGCTGTTGCAGACGTCCACTGGTAATCAGCACCTGCGCGATTTCCCGATCGGTCTTGCCGGGCATGTTCGTTTGAATCATCCGCACTTGCTCCGCCGTGAAGACGTTCGCCCGCTGTAATATGACGGGCAAACTGTCATCCACACCTTCAAGGGTCGCATATATCAGCTTCCCTTCACGAAAACAAAGGTATGAGCTTTTCTGCGCTCCTTCGAGGTACAGCGTTCCTGTCTTACGGGCCAGATTAATGAGGTTCAGCAATTGCGTGATTCCAAAGTCTTCTAACCTGCCTTTGAGTGCCATTTCCAACCGTCCTTAATCTATTGATAAAAGGAGTCTCATGACCGGCGAGAGAAAATTACCAGGCCGCCAAGCGCAAAATGCCATACCTCTCTCCCAGTTTACCATCAGACCGGCATGCTATCGAGCCTGTATAACATACAATTATAACCATTATAAACGTGTTCCTCTAGTGAGCAAATAACAACATCTATCACGTTTTTTTAACTTCCCATTGACTGATTCACCACGGTAGCAACGTTTTGTTTGAAGGCAGCAGCCTGCGCCAGGATTTCTCGCGCCCCCTGTTGCGCTGCCTCGCCCTGCGTACCCAACATTTGCGACAGCTCCGCCACCCGTGACTCATCCGTTAAGCGCACGACCTGGGTCACGGTGCGCCCGTGGGACACCTGCTTTTGCACGCCAAAATGCACGTCGCCAAAACCCGCCAGTTGCGGCAGGTGGGTGATGCACAGCACCTGATGATGTACATCATCAGCCCCAGCGCCACGGAGCGTTGTCAGTTGCCAGAGCTTCGCGCCAACCAGCGCGCCAACACGCCCACCGATGCCCTGGTCGATTTCATCAAAGATGAGCGTGGGAGTGCGGTCGGCGCGCGCGAGCACCGTCTTGAGCGCCAGCATCAACCGTGCGGTTTCACCACCGGAAGCGATGCGCGTCATCGGTTTCAGCCCCTCGCCCACGTTGGGCGCGATGAGAAACTCGACGTGATCGATGCCTGTCGCGTCAAAAGCCGCCTGGGTGACCACTTCATCCGCGAACGTCTCTGTTCCACGGCTGGTCACCGCCAACTCCGCCGGCAAAGCGTCGGTCAGAGGCACCCCCTCGACATCCTGACGCCACTGAAACGCCACCCCCAGGCGCGCCCCTTCCATCCGCAAGTCTTGCAATTCGGCCTCGGCAGCGGCGGACAACTGAGCAGCGGCGGCCTGCCGTTTCTGTGACAGTTCTTGACACAACACCGCACATTGTTCAAGCCAGGCCGACTCGGCAGCCCCTAACTCGGCAATCCGTTCGTCGCTGTGCTCGAGCGTTTCGAGTTCGGCGGCGGCTTGCGTGGCATACAGCAGCACTTCCTCAACGGTACCGCCGTACTTGCGCGTCAACTGCCGCAATAGCGACAGTCGCTCCTCAACCCACGCCAGCCGCCGGGGATTGAACTCGATGCCGCTCAGGTAGTCGCGCAACCCGTGCGCCACATCCTCCACCTGATATCCCACTTCCTCCAGCATCTGCGCCTGGGGGACGAGAGTCGCATCGATGCGCGACAACGCGGCCATGTCCCGCTGCGCCTGCCCGACCAAATCCAGGATGGCGGGCGACTGGCCACGCCCTTCTTCCAAGATCGCTACCAGACTGGAGGCCAATGCCGTCAACTGCTCGGCATTCGAGAGGCGTACCAATTCCGCCTCCAGCGTCTCTTTTTCACCCGGCGTCGGCTTGGCGGTGTTGATCTCCTCCACCTGAAAGCGCAGCAGGTCTATGCGCTGCATCCGCTCGCGTTCATTTTGGCGCAGGGTGTGCAACTCACGCCGCACGGCGTGAATCTGCTGCACCAACCCGGCCACCTGCATCCGCAACGCCTCCAACCCGGCGAATCGATCCAGCAGATACAAATGCTCGCGCACGCGCAATAAGCTCAGGTGTTCGCTCTGCCCATGGACATCGATCAACCTCTCGGCAATGTCACGCAGTAAAGCGATAGAGACCACGCGCCCGTTAATCCGCGCTACCGTCCGCCCACTACTGCGCAGTTCTCGGCTCAACCACAACGTATCGGCCGGCTCCCCTTCCAGTTCTTCACGCTTGAGAACGGCAGTAAGTTCTTGCATTTCCAACGGGGCAAGCATAAAAAGCCCTTCCACGCAGGCATACTCGGCGCCCTGGCGCACTGCCGTCGTGTCGGCGCGCCCGCCGAGGAGCAGAGCGACGGCATCGATGAGGATCGATTTTCCGGCGCCGGTCTCCCCCGTCAGGACATTAAAGCCCGGTTCTAACGTCAAGTGGAGTTCATCAATAATGGCGAAATCTTTGATATACAGTTCTCGTAACACAATCCACCCACATCACAAAAGTCCTTCCGACGCGAGTATAGGGCAAATTATTGGGCAATGTTTAGCTCAGTCGGGGAACCGCCCCCAGCCATTCAGTGCCATTCTCAGGTGGCCGGCGACTCTTTGCCCATAAAATCTGTCGCATACCCCTCCGACGCAACATCCTGCCGGAAAGCTCATTCAGAGGATATACCCTTTTGCCCCATAAGACAAGTGAGCAGGATCATCTCAGGACCTCTTCTCTATTCGTAACGATTCAGCCGCCCTTGCCAGGTGGCGAATGGGACTTTGAGGATGGTGCATCATGGGTTGACACTTCGGCCATAGGCGCTGACTCTCTCATCCCCCAACCCCCTTCTCCCCCGCAAGCGGGGAAGAAGGGAGCAAGGTGGGGGTGTGGCGGGCAGCTTCGCTGCCCGCCACACCCCCTACAAAAATTCCCCTTCCTGGGGGGAAGGGGGACAAGGGGAATGGGCTTATAGGAACACGCCTAGCCCGTCATTCAAGAGTCCCCGGCATACCAAAATCAGCACCAAACCTGCTATAGGGAATAAGTTGCTGCACCAGGTTTACCGGCCTGAATAAATACCTCTATTCTATCAAATCATACCAAAATCCTACAAAAGGCTATCTTGATAGGTTTTGAGAGGAGATTTGTGCTATGATAAATCTATTCAATCTATGGCAACGACAACCCGCATCTGTGGTGAAGCCACAGTTGGTTTTTTGTGCACCGGCGTTGTCGGCCAATCATGGGAAGGGGACATCATGACACAGCTACTGGATCAGATCAAGAAACCGGAGGACCTCAAACATCTGGAACGTCCCGCGCTTGAGCAGATCGCCGCGGAGATCCGGCAACACATCATTACAACAGTTCTGGAAAAGGGGGGGCATATGGCCTCCAACCTGGGGGTTGTCGAATTGACCATCGCCCTGCACATCGTCTTCGATAGCCCGCGCGACAAACTGATCTGGGACGTCAGCCATCAATGTTATGCGCACAAGCTACTCACCGGGCGCCTGCATGATTTTGCTACACTGCGGCAGTATGACGGGCTTTCCGGCTACAGCGAGCCGCGCGAAAGCGTCCATGACGTTATTACCGCCGGCCATGTGGGGACGTCGATTTCGACAGCGCTGGGGATCGCAACAGCGCGCGACCTGCAGGGTGAGGATTTCCACGTGGTCGCCATCATCGGCGACGGCTCCATCACCGCAGGGATGACGCTGGAAGGTTTCAATCACGCGGGCTACCTGCAAAAACGTTTTATCGTCGTCCTCAATGATAACGAGATGTCGATCTCGCCCAGCGTCGGCGCGATTGCCAATCAGCTCAACACAGCACCGGCTACCTCCCCCGCCCTCTGGGAAGCTCTGGGCTTTCACTACATCGGTCCGGTGGATGGGCACGACCTCGATGCTCTGCAAACACAATTGCGTGCCGCCAAGGCGATAGTGGACAGGCCTGTGGTGGTCCACGTGCGCACGCAGAAAGGCAAGGGCTACCGTCCCGCCGAAGCCGACCCGGAGAAGTGGCACGGCGTCGCGCCCAAGACCACCCCCAAAACAAACGCGCCCACCTACAGCCAGGTTTTCGGCGATACGGTGACGGCCATGGCGCGCGCCGACAAGCGTGTGGTCGCCATCACCGCGGCTATGCCCTCAGGCACCGGACTGAGCGGTTTTGCACGAACGTTTCCGGAGCGCTTTTTCGATGTCGGGATTGCCGAACAACACGCCGTCACCTTCGCCGCCGGCCTGGCGGTGCAGGGGATGCGCCCCGTCGCGGCAATTTATTCCAGTTTCCTGCAGCGCGCTTACGATCAACTAATCCACGACGTGGCGCTACAAAATCTGCCGGTCATCTTTGCCATCGACCGGGGCGGCATCGTTGGCGACGATGGTCGCACGCATCAAGGGGTGTTCGATCTGGCCTACCTGCGTAGCATCCCCAACTTCACCGTGATGGCGCCCAAAGACGAGGCGGAACTGGTCGAGATGCTCTGGACGGCGTTGACCATCAACGGTCCGGTTGCCATCCGTTATCCTCGGGGAGCAGGCGAAGGAGTGACCCTGCCCACCCGGCCGCAGACGCTTCCCGTCGGGCGCGCGGAAATGTTGCGTGCGGGGGCGGATTTAGCCATTCTTGCCGTAGGCCCTATGGTTTATCCGGCGCTGGAGGCAGCGCAGGCTCTCTCCAGCCGGGGAGTGGAGGCCGCCGTCATCAACGCCCGTTTCGTCAAACCGCTGGATGGCGATTTGCTCAAGAGTCTGGCACTGGACTTCAACCGCCTGGTGACCGTCGAAGAAGGAGTGCTGGCAGGCGGGTTTGGTTCCGCGGTGCTGGAGATGCTGGAAACGCGCGGGCTGAACCGCGTCACCCTCAAGCGCCTCGGTGTGCCCGACGAATTTGTCGAACATGGTGAGCGCCGTATTTTCTTGAAACGCTACAACCTCGATGCCGCCGGCATTGTCAGCGTGATCCAGCACACGTTCCCCGAGCTGTTCAGCGCACTCTGGTATTACAACGCCGAGTTGCCGGGCAGTCGCGCGCTCGCCGGCATGCCCGGATTCGAAGCCGGCGTCCGGCCTTCTCTCCTTGACCGTGGCATCACAGGCTAGGATGCCGCAGCGTATCGCTATCCTCGGCAGTACCGGCTCCATCGGACGACAAACCCTGGAGGTGATCCAGGCACTGCCCGACCGTTTCACCGTCGTTGCGTTGGCCGCCGGGCGTAACGTGACGCTGCTCAATGAACAGATCCACGCCGTTCACCCCACCGTCGCCGCCGTGAGTGAAGCCACGGATGCACCGCGCGTTGCGCATCCTGCCGTTTTGGCGGGCGAAGCGGGCCTGGTGGAGATCGTCACCCGCCCGGACGTGGATTTAGTCGTCGTTGCCACATCGGGTAAGGCGGGCTTTGTGCCCACCCTCGCCGCCATCGAAGCGCACAAACCCATCGCCATCGCCAATAAAGAGGTACTGGTGATGGCGGGGGCGTTGGTGATGGCGGCAGTGCAGAAACACGGGGTGGAATTGCGCCCCATCGACAGTGAGCATAGCGCCCTGTGGCAGTGCCTGCGCGGCGAGGATAGCGCCGCCGTCGCCAGGCTCATCCTCACCTCGTCCGGCGGGCCGTTCCGCACCTATAGCGCAGAGCAACTGTACGATCTCAGCCCCGCTGCCGCGCTCCACCATCCCACCTGGGTGATGGGACAGAAAATCACCATCGATTCGGCCACGCTGATGAACAAGGGTTTTGAGATCATCGAGGCGCATTGGCTCTTTGGGAAGCCTTACGAGCAGATCGACGTGATGGTCCACCCGCAGAGCATCATCCACTCGATGGTGCAGTACGTGGACGGCGCGATCAAGGCGCAACTGTCCGCGCCAGATATGCGCCTCGCCATCCAGTACGCGCTGAATTACCCCGCGCGCACGGCGCAAATCTGCCATCCCCTGGATTTGATCGCCGCGCACGCGCTGACCTTCGAAGCGCCCGACACGACGCGCTTCCCCTGCCTGCGCCTGGCCCGCGAGGCCGGCATGGCCGGTGGCACGTACCCTACCGTTCTATGCGCGGCGGATGAAGAAGCCGTCGCTCTCTATTTGGCGGAGCGGATCCAGTTCTCCGCCATTCCACGGCTGATCGAGCAGGCCCTCAACGCCCATACCGGTGTGGACAATCCCACTTTTGAAGATATACTCGCGGTGGATGCGTGGGCTAGAATGTATGTCCAGACTCACCTCGCACAATAGGCTAACTTTTTAGTAACTATTCAGCCACCCTTGCCAGGTGGCGAACGGGACTTTGGGGAGGGCACATAACAGGTTACCCCTTCGGCAGGTGCTGACCCTCTCATCCCCCAGCCCCCTTCTCCCCCGCAAGCGGAGGAGAAGGGGGCGAAAAAGCGGGGGTGTGGCGACACCCCCACCCAAAATCCCCCTTCCTGGGGGGAAGGGGGACAGGGGGGATGGGC
>DAOOGN010000064.1:0-25191 GCA_035415725.1 Anaerolineae bacterium
CAACCACAACAGCATTTTGTACGTACTGGGAATATGATCCTTGACAGACCACTAGGCGTCTTTGTTACCCCTCATTATAACGCTGTCTGCGACAAGAGATAGGTCGTGATGGTCATATTGTTTTACTTCGCTTTTCTTTGTATAATAAATATAGTTTTGGTATCTATTCAGGCCAGTCAACCTGGCGAAGCCACTTATCCTCTATACCAGGTTTGGCACGGATTTTGGTATGCCAGGCACTCTTGGATGACACGATAGGCGGGTTTCTATAAGCTCATCCCTCCTGCCCCCCTTTCCCCAGGGAAGGGGGATTTTTGTAAGGGGTGTGGGGATGAGAGGGTCAGCGCCTAGGGCCGAAGTGTCAACCCATGATGCACCCTCCCCAAAGTCCCATTCGCAACCTGGCAGGGGTGGCTGAATAGTTACTCAAGAGCTTAACGTGCCGCCACGCTGAGAATGGATGCCGACAATAGCGAGAGGAGGAAGGGGACGAGCGCCTTTCCCCTCTATTTTGATAAGGAGGATACCAGCATGGGTGCGAAAAGCTATGGCCGTATGATGGTGTTGATGTGGGGAGTGATCTCGCTGTGGAGCGGATGTGGATTGGCTCGTACTTCGCTGGCGAGTCAGACGTCGGCAGAGCTGCAACAACCGATCACCCCTTCACCTCTGGGGATCTCAGAAGACTCGATCCTCTATCTGCCGCTCGTTATGCGAGGCAACTCCGCTCCAGTTGTGGGAGGATGCAGTGTTTTCCCTGCTGACAACATCTGGAACACACCGGTGGACACGTTGCCTGTCGCAGCGAACTCCGCTGCTTACGTCGCCACGATTGGCGCGAATGCAGTGGTTCACGCGGATTTTGGCTCCGGGCTGTGGGAAGGTGGGCCGATCGGCATTCCCTATGTGGATGTACCGGGGACACAAGCCCTGGTGCCGGTGACGTTTGATTACGACGACGAGAGCGATCCCGGCCCTTATCCCATCCCGCCCAATGCCCCCATCGAGGGTGGGGCGAGCAGCGATGGTGATCGGCACGTCCTGGTTGTGGATCGTGATCATTGTATGTTGTATGAGTTGTATGATGCTTCTCCGGTGGATGGCGGCCTCACGTGGACAGCCGGAGCGGGCGCGATTTACAATCTTTCCAGCCACGCACTCCGCCCGGCGACGTGGACTTCGGCTGACGCTGCCGGACTGCCCATCCTGCCGGGGCTGGTGCGCTACGAAGAGGTCGCTGCCGGAGAAATCCGCCACGCCTTGCGTTTCACCGCGCCTGAGACGCGCCACGACTACGTCTGGCCGGCGCGTCACTACGCTTCCGACCTCACCGGGACACAGTATCCGCCGATGGGACAGCGTTTTCGCTTGAAAGCTGATTTTGATATCAGCGGTTTCTCGCCTGAAGTACAGGTGATCCTACAGGCGCTCAAGACGTATGGGATGATGCTCGCTGACAACGGCACGTCGTGGTACATTTCCGGTGTGCCGGATGAACGGTGGGACAACGAGGTATTGCGTGAACTGCATGAAGTCACCGGTGCGGCATTTGAAGCGGTGGACGTCTCGTCGTTGATGCTGGACGTGGATTCCGGACAGGTCAAAAAATAACCCTGCCGAGGGCTTCTGCACCTGCGCCAGGAGGGCTAATCGCTTTCCTGGCGCAGGTAATGGACCAGACGGCTCAGCCCCAAGACGGCGATCAGTCCCAGGGCCACCATGACGCCGAAACGCAGGGAGAGTTTGATCGTCAAGGCCAGCCCGCCCAGGAGCAATCCTAATCCGCCGACGAGGCCGAGCCGCTGCAGATGCGCGCGTTCCAGGGTGCGCACGTTGACAACGTTTTTCGTCTCTTGCATACGATAGGTGAAGTAGTGCAAATCCCAGGTCAGCAGTGCCGACGTGACGCTCCCCAGCAGCCAGCCGCTCTTGACGCCGTACCACGCTCCGTAAACCGCACCGATCACCCAACAGAGCAGGCTCAACGAACCCACCGCCGGTTTCTGGTAACGCTGCCCTACTAACCAGAGCAAACCCAGGGCGACAAAGAGCAAAGCGGCAATAGGCTTGCCGTATAAACCGTAGCCTGCCGCCAGCATGCCGGCAGCGATGAGGGTGGTGAAAGTCATGATTCGCAGGGTCAGTTTCACCGTTCCATCCTTACGATGCGGGTCTGGGGCGTCGGACGGACAAGCGCCGTGCGCATCACTTTGTCAAAGGGCCGGTCAACACGCCAATCGATAACCTGGATGCCCACCCGCCGCAGCCGGCGCAACATCAACTCCCGTTCCAGACGGGCAATGCGTATGGCGAAGTTGACGTCCACATTGGGGGTGAACTGTCGCGCCTCGAATGTCACCGGATCCGGGCTGACGACCATGATCTGATACCCTCGCGCGCGCAGTCGAATGAGCACCGCTAAGTCATCCTCACACAATGGACTCACCAGGACGATCTGCGATTTGGCGGGGAAAAAGCGCACCGGCAGGTAATCCAGACTTTCGAAGACCAGACTATCGCCGGTTTTGGCGCGCGCCAACGCCTGCATAAGGCGCTCACGCTGCACCTTGCCGTAGCCGGGATAGGTCATCTCCAGACCCCGGCCGTAAACCAGCATGCCGACGCGGTTGCCGTCGTTCAGAAAGGTCTCCGCCAGACCCGCCGTCGCGCCAATGGCATACTCAAACAGCGCATCGTGATCGACGACAACATTATTGCGCTGGCGTGCATCGAGAATCAACCCCACGTCGGCAATGCGTTCCATCTCAAATTCGTTGGTGAAGAGGGTGTACTGGTGACGAGCACTCGCGCGCCAGTTGATCCAGCGCAGCGGATCGCCCATCTGATACTCGCGCACGCCGTAAAAATCGGTGCCCGAACCGGCCAATCGAGAAGGGATAGGGCCGGCGTAACCACGTGTGCGCAGGGGGCGGATGTCGAGGCGTTCCAGCCTCAGCGGTTCGGGAAAGACCATCAGATTCCCTGTCACTTCCAGCCAGCCGCGATGGCAGAGCAGACCCAGATGCTCGTTGACCATCACGTGGAGGTAGCGGAAGGAATAGGTGCCCCGTTTCCCCTGCACGGTATAGCTCAATTCGATGGTACCGTTGGCCGGCAGTTCGGCCTGTATCCACGGTTCGCCGGCAATGAGGGTCAACCCCGGCGGCACAGTGTCTTCGATGAGCACTTCCTCTAATCGTCCACCCTGATTCACCACCGTCAACGTAACGACAACCGGCGTGCCGTGATGGACGGTAGTGGCGCTCAACGCGCGGGTGATGACCAGGCGGGGCTTCTCCGGGCTGTAGATGAACGCCGCGAGCAGATAGACGGTCAAAGGCAGGGCCAGCGCCACCACGTTGCCATGCAACGTCGTCAATCCGGCCAGGACCAAGCCGTAAAGCAGGAGGCTCAAAAACAGCAGTCTGCGCATACACTCATCCGCCGCGTGTCAGGAGCGTTGCATAAAGTCTTGGATGACCGGCACGGGCACCATACGCAGCAGTTCGGTGATCACTTCGGAGGAAGCATGCCGCTCGGTCCAGAGATCGGGTTCCAAAATTAGCCGGTGGCTCAACGCCGGCACTGCAAACCGTTTGACATCGTCGGGGAGTACGTAGCCGCGTCCTTGTATCGCCGCCCAGGTGCGCGAGAGTTTGAGCAGTGCCAGCGCCCCGCGCGGGCTGGCGCCGACGGCGACATAGCGGTGTGTGCGCGTCGCCCGCGTCAAATCGACGATGTACTGTTCCACGTCGGCGTCCACGTGGACGTTCTCGACCGCCTCGCGCATCGCCAGCAGGGTTTCAGTATCGAGCGCCGGTTCCAGCGTGAAGGGGTCTTGCCGGCGCTCGCGGCGGCGGCGTAGAATTTCCTGCTCGTCTTGTGGATCGGGATAACCGACGGCTAGCTTCATAATGAAGCGGTCGAGTTGCGCTTCAGGCAAGGGAAAAGTGCCCTCATATTCGATGGGATTTTGGGTGGCAATCACGATGAAGGGCGACGGCAACATCATCGTCTCGCCTTCGAGCGTGACCTGATATTCCTGCATCGCTTCGAGCAGGGCGGATTGCGTTTTAGGCGAAGCGCGGTTGATTTCGTCGGCCAAAATAATGTTGGCGAACAGCGGCCCTTTGCGCAGGGAAAACTGGTTCTGCGTGCGGTCGTAGATGTAGCCGCCGGTGATGTCGCCGGGCAGGAGATCGGGCGTGAACTGGATGCGCTTGAACGTCAGGCCCAGGGCGGTGGCGAAGCTGTTGGCGATGAGCGTCTTTGCCAGACCGGGGTAGTCTTCCAGCAGGACGTGCCCGCCTGAGGTGAGGACCGCAGCCATAATTTGTTCCAACACTTCCCGCTTGCCCACAATGGCGCGTTCCACTTCCTTGAGCACGCGATGGGACAACTCGGCGACTTGAGCGATGTCGAGGGTCATCATTCTAAACCTCCAGTTGATTTTCTAAGAATTTGATGATGCTTTCCAGTTCGGCGTCCAGTTGGGCGGTCGGCGGTTTTTCCAACCTCAACAAACGCTTCAACCGTGTGAAGAAACCCGGTGCTGAGCCGGCGGCCTCCGGCCTCAGGCGTAAGAAAAGATAATCCCGCACTGCCGGCGGCAGTTCCAATTCCCCTTGTTCGAGACGGCGCTCGACGTCTCTGAGGCTGAGACGTTCTTCGTGTGATAACACGTCCAGGATCAACTTCCCGCTAAAATAACCGAAACGATGCCGGGAGTATTTGCCTTTGCGCAGCATGGTGATGCGCTCAGTCCACATGGCGATGCGTCCCAGCGGAGCGCGCGTTGCCGGCGACGACGTAGCGGGCGACGGGCGACGCTCGCGGTTCAGACTCCGCGTGGCGATGATGAGCATGATGACGAGAAGCCCTGCCCACAACCAGACTTGCGGGATGCTTTTGACGATGAGGCCGACAAACCAGAGGGTGTATGAAAGAGGCAGCGCCAGCGTGTCGCGGACGAAATTCCGCAGACCGTGCATGAGCAGCACGATGAGCGGCAATCCGACCAGCGGCGTCCACCAGAAACGTTTGAGGAGGTCCTGGAAGGTGTTCACCGGCGGATGTTCGTTCACTGCGATGCCTCCGTGGCGGCAGCGACGATGGCCGACAGGCACGCGACGGCGCGTTGTTCTTCAGCCGGGCCGGGGTCACGGTCGCCGTAGCGTGCTTCCTCGAAGAGATGGGTGAGTTGTCGGATGGGCGTTTGGGGAAAACCCACCTTGATCAGGTGTTCCTCGAATTCGTGGCTGGTCATCGTCTGACCGCGCTGAATGTTGCGTTTTTCGCTGATGACGCGGCTCATTTCGACGTAACAGCGGATGACGGCGTTTTTCACGTTTCCGCCGGACTGAATGGCGTCGAGCGCGTCTTGCGCCTCGCGCGCTAACTTCAGGATAGCGTCATCTTTGGGCTGGCGGCGACGTCGCCAGAGGATGTAGAGCGTGCCTAAGATGACGACGGTTAAAACGATTGCCAACACCAGACTCAGCGTATTCGTCAGGTCGCGCATATCCCCCGGTATAAATTCGGGAGGTTCGGCGAACGGCATCTCTTCCAGGGGCGAAAGGCCGGTAGCAATTTCCTGGGAGGTGGGCATAAGGTTGGTTTGTTGTTCCAGCACGAACGACATCAGCAGCATAAACAACGCAAATTGCAGGATGATGCGCAGGGCGCGCTTCCGCCCCTCTTTGGTGAACACCATGTAAATGACGAGGATGAGGAGCATCATCCCCATGACAATTCTAAGCAGAGTGAGCAGGGCCGAAGCATCGCCACTGGCGGCGGCGAGGGGCGCCGTGTCCGGTTTCGTGAAGAGTAATCCCCATGGGAATGGTTCCCCGGGCAACAGTTCCAGGTTGGTGAGGCTGGCAGCCAACAGCAGGAGAGCGACTATCGCAACGCTTGCGGCTATGAGAATCCAGAATTTTCTGCGCTTTGCCATAGGACGCCATTATAACACCAAACGAAGGCTACAAAAGTCTACGGGTCTAGTGCCAAAGATTGGACAGTGCTCGGGCCGGTCTCTGACCGTGCCCGCCCACGCCTGGGCCGACGGTGGCGCGGTCAGGAGGACTTTGTCATCACCCCCGCCAAGTTGGGGACTCCGCCGCTGACCGGTATTTTTCACTGATAAGGCTGCACCCCAGTTCGGTTACATGCCTCAGAGATAAATCGACAATCCGGGCAAAGCGTGTAGAATTTCTTTGCCGAAATGGCCTATGGTGCCGGGCGGTGAGGGTATCGGCCCATCGCAGATGGCCGCGCCGGTGAAGATTGAGGTTGCGCTGCGGGTATGGAAAGGGCGCCGGCGGCAGCGACGCTTGCGTCCCCAAGATCGACAGATAAGATGAAAGGAGAAAAATGGATCGAAAAGTTACGCATGTTGCCGTCCTCGGCGCCGGTCACGGCGGGAAGGCCATGGCTGCTGAGATGGCGTCGCGCGGGTTTAAGGTCACGCTCTACAATCGCACCTACGCCAGAATCGAAGGCATTGATCTGCGTGGCGCCATCGAGTTACAGACCGAAGACGGGCGCGATGTCGTTGCCCCCCTGCACAAAATCACGGCCAATATGGGCGAAGCATTGGAGGAGGATGTAGACCTGGTGATGGTGGTTGTTCCCGCTTCAGGTCATCGGGATGTAGCGCTCTCGGTGGCGCCCTATCTGCGCGACGACCAGGTGGTGGTGCTTCATCCTGGGCGAACGGGCGGCGCGCTGGAATTCCGCCAGGCACTCGTCGAAGGCGGCTGCTGTAGCAAACCCATTATCTGTGAAGCGGAAACCTTCCTTTTTGCCGCCCGCAGCAACGGACCGGCAGAAGCCCGCATTTACCGCACAAAGTTCTCTGTGCCGGTAGCCGCGTTCCCCGCGACCTATACTCAGGAAGCTGTGACACTGCTCACGCAGGTCTATCCCCAGTTCGTCCCGGCGAAAAATGTGCTCTACACCAGTCTGAACAACATGGGCGCGGTTTTCCATCCCGCGCTGACCCTGCTCAACGCCGGCTGGATCGAAGCGCGGCAAGGGGACTTCCAGTTCTACATGGACGGCGTCACGCCCGCCACATCGCGGGTGTTAGCCGCGTTGGATCGGGAACGCGTGACGGTCGCGGCGGCGGTGGGCATTCGCGCGCAGACGGCCGAGGAGTGGCTCGAGCGGGCGTACGGCGCGGTGGGCGGCAACCTCCACGAGGCCATGCACGCCAACCCCGGTTACGAGGGTATCAAGGCGCCGAACCTCATCCAGCACCGTTACATCTTCGAGGACGTGCCGTGCAGCCTCGTCCCTATCGCGCTGATCGGCCAGCAGTACGGCGTGGATACCACGTACATCCGTTCGATCATCAACCTGGCGAACATCGTTCATGGCACGGATTATTGGCGCACCGGGCGCTCGTTGGAACGGTTGGGCATCAAAGGGATTTCGGTGGCCGAACTGCACCGGTATGTGGAAACGGGAGAGCGGTAGAGCGAACCAGCGCATGAGCGCATCAACCCACAAGAGATGAGGTGGAAATGACGGTTGGACGTTGGAACGTTCCAATGTACTAGGGGGTGAACGATGAAGACGGTGGTGGCGGGGGCGTTAGGGGAATGTGTCCATGTAGCCGGTGTGATGAACTTTTTGCGGCTGGCGGAGGCGGCGGGTTGGCGGACGGTCTTCCTCGGCCCGGCCGTGTCGCCGGAAGCGTTGTTGGCCGCGGCGCGGCAAGAGCATGCCGATCTGGTGGGCGTCTCGTATCGGCTGACGCCGGAGACCGGCGAGCGACTGCTGGCCGACTTCGCCGAGGCGGCGGACGATCTGCACAGTGCGGGGGTGCGGTTCGCCTTCGGCGGCACGCCGCCCGTCGCCGCGCGCGCGCGGGCGTTGGGCTTTTTCGAGCAGATCTTCGACGGCAGTGAACCGCCAGATGCGGTGCTGGCCTACCTCAAGGGACAGGTTCACGCCCAAACGACGGCGGCCGATTTTCCGCAGACGACGGTGGCGCGCATCACGTGGAAAGCGCCGTACCCCCTTCTGCGTCACCACTTCGGCCTGCCGACGCTGGCGGCGACGCTGGACGGTGTGACCAAAATCGCCGCCGCGCACGCGCTGGACGTGATCTCGCTGGGGATCGATCAGGACGCGCAGGAGAACTTTTTCCATCCAGAGCGCCAGGACGTGCGGCGCAAAGGGGCCGGCGGCGTGCCGGTGCGTACTGCGGACGACTACCGTGCGCTCTACGAGGCCAGCCGGTGCGGCAACTATCCGCTGCTGCGCACCTATTCCGGCACCGATGACTTCATCCGCCTGGCGGAGATGTACGTGGAGACGATCCATATCGCCTGGTGCGCCATCCCCATCTTCTGGTTCAACCGGATGGACGGGCGCGGGCCGTGGGACCTGGAAGGCTCCATCCGCGAGCACCGGCGGGTGATGGCGTGGTACGGGGCGCGCGACATTCCCGTCGAATTGAACGAGCCACATCATTGGGGGATGCGCGATGCACCGGATGTCGTTTCGGTCGTGGCGGCGTACCTGGCGGCGTACAACGCCCAGGCGTGCGGCGTGCACGACTACATTGCGCCGTTGATGTTCAACAGCCCGCCGGGGCTTTCGGATGCGATGGACCTGGCGAAGATGCTGGCGATGCTGGAGCTGATCCAACCTTTAGCCGGTGAGGACTTCCGCATCTGGAAGCAGACGCGGACGGGGTTGTTAAGCTATCCGCTGGACGACGATGCGGCGCGCGCGCACCTGGCGGCGAGCATTTATGTGCAGATGGCGTTGCAGCCGCATATCGTGCACATCGTCGGGCACACGGAGGCGCATCACGCCGCCACCGCTGAGGACATCATGGCCGCGAGCGCGATGGCGCGGCGGGCCATCGACAACGCCCTGCACGGGCAGCCGGATATGACGGCGGATCCGGCAGTGCAGGCGCGCAAGGATGAGCTGATCCGCGAAGCGCGGGCGATGCTGGCGCAGATCGCAGCGCTGGACGAATCCGGCAGCGCCGATCCGCTGACCGATCCGGCGACGCTGGCGCGGGCCGTGACGAGCGGCATCCTCGACGCGCCGCACCTCAAGAACAACCCCTTCGCGCGCGGGGCCGTCGTCACCCGTATCGACAAGCGCGGAGCATGTGTGGCGGTGGAACAGGGCGGATGACACTCATTTGATGATGCACCGATGGTCCTATCTCACTTACAAGAAGGGGGCGAGCTGTTTCCAAGCGGGGCCGACCTATAGGCGCAGACTCGCCCCCTCCATCCAGTACGCTACAAATCCTTGAGCAGCGTTGCCAGAACTAAGAGAACAAACCCGCCTACCACCAACCAGAAAGCGACGTTGGACAGAACAGAAATAACCCCCAGCTTAGCCAGGATTCCGAGTACTCCGAGAATCACGGCAATCCACCATGTGACGATTTTGGGTGCACTGAGTTTCATGGTACGTATCTCCTTTCTTGAATGAGTTTTGAAACCTATCCCGGCCCCGTGGTCCGTGGAATGAAAGCTGTTCACCACGAAGGGCACGCAGGGCACAAAGAATTTGTGTTTTTCTCTGTGAACTCTGGGTGCTCAGGACTTACGCCAGCCTGGCTCGAATCAAGCGGCGGAGGATTTGTAGTGACGCCTTCAGGCGTCTCTGAGGAGCTAAGAACGGCTGAAGCCGTCACTACAAACGGAAATTTGCGTCAGTCCTATGCTCTGTGGCTATTTTCAAAGGCATGTCAATAGCTCCCGCCTATACTGTTTCTCCCATTTTGTGCCTTATCCTCCCTTTGTCAAGCGATTTTTGACGACCTCGACGACCGCCCCCCCTAGATGCGACGGCTGGTCACAGAAGGAAAATTCCGGTCTATCAGCTCTGGCGCAGCCGGTAGAAGGTGCTGTAGGCGGTGCGGATGGCCGCGCCGTATTGAGCAGCCTGGCCGATGCCGTTGTACAGTTGAGCGAAGGCGACGAAGTCCAGGGCCTGCAGCGCGGCGAGGCGTTTGGATGGGGCCGCGCCCCCCCTGATGAAATTGAAGAAGCCGATGATTTGATGGCGCTCGCTGGCGGAGAAAGCGTCGTACATCTGCTGGACGGAATCGTAGCCAAGCGTGGCATAGTTAAAGCCCATAATCTGCGCGCCACCCATGCTGATGGAGAGCTTGGCTGCTGTGTCGTTGAGACGGCGGGCGAACTCGAAGACGCGCCACTCTTCATCCTGGCTGCTATGACCGTTGCGCCACATCTCGTTGGGAGAGGGACGCCAGGCATGTCCCGTCCAGCGCTGAGCGGCGTCGAATTGGAAATGTTGCCGATAGACAGCGAGGTTGTCCTTGCCCCACCCATCGTAGAAGACGTGGTTCTCGAAGCGGATGATCATCCGCCCGTTGGCGTCGAAGGCGCGTCCCCCGGATTCCACCGTCAGCACGGCGACGGCGGCTGCGGGATCGATTTCCAGGTGCGCCGCCAGGGCTTTGAGCAGGCCACCCATGCGGTTCCACAGGCTGGCGACCTGGCGTTCGATGTAAGTGGGGTTGGCCCCAAGTTGGATTTTTTCGTCTTCCGGCGGTTCCAGAGGGATTTCGGGGAAAGGTTGGGGTTTTTCGCCAGGTTGTTCCTCCACCGGCTCTACGCCCACCTGCACGTAGCTGCTGTGGAGATAGCCGGAACGCACCGTGTCGGCGACGTACATCCACTCACCCTGCGTTTGCCAGATATGCACCTGTGTACCGGGCGGCAGCACTTCGAGGACTTTGCTCTCGGTGCTCGCGCTGGCCCGCAAATTGACGGTATCGGTGGTCTTCCCGATTTGCGGGAACACAACAGCCGCTTGGGGTACGTATCCCGCCATCCCCAGCGCCACGACTTCGTACCATGCGCCTTCTGCATCGAAAACCAGGAGCTGCGTGTCTTCATACAGTGCTGTGACGAGAGGCAAGGTTTCGCCAGGGGAATGACGCACGCCGATGGCTACCGCCGTCTTGCCCGCGCGGGGGAACTGGACGTACTCCCGGTAGACATAACCTTCCTGACCCCCCACGCTGATATGCAGCCAGTTGCTGCCTACCTCGTCCAGAATATCGAACATCGTGCCTTCGGTCAGCATAGCGAGGATCGGGTAATCCAATCCCGTGCCCGCCCGCACATTGAGATCCGTCGTCGATTTGCCCATCCAGCCAGACATAGAATCCTCCTCGTATAAAATAGCCCCAGAGCACCCAGAGTTCATAGAGAAAAACACACCTTCTTTGTGTCCGGCGTGTCCTTCGTGGTGCAAAGTTTTTATTCCACCGCTGGTGAACCGCCCTCTTCATGACGAATTCCTCTCTAAAAATAGTCCGATAGTCGTTAGTCAAGTAGTCTTGTGAGCATTTGCATTAGCGGGGCTGTACCGCAAGTTCGGTTACACTCCTTATGAGAATAGTTCAAAGTTGCCAGTTGAGAAATCCGTTGAAGAATGAGGAGTGAGGAGCAGGGAGTAAGGAGTAGGAAGTAAGGTATAGGAAGTGGCATGCGGGACTGTTAGGGTAACATCTATATTGTAATGGAAAATGCAGCGAAAGGAAATAGAGCCCGCACGGGCGTTTCGACAATGAGCGAAATTCCCCGGTAAGGTAGCCACTTGAGTTAGTTACCAAAAACAAACAAAACTGGGATTATGAGCACACAATCCCAGTTTTGTCGATGTCTATCCCCGCTTACGGCTGCGGCGTCGGCGTCGGTGTGGGTTGTTGCAGGAAGGAGGTGCGGTCGCTCTCCACCAACGATTTGACGTTGTACTCGGTCACGGCGACGTAGTACGGCGACTCCGACGATTTGACGACGTAGTTCGTCCCGTCGAATTTCGCCCCCACCCGCAGGGTGTAGATGCCGCCGTCGGTGTTTTTGAGCGTGACAACTGCCGTCGGTGCATCGAGGCCGTAGCCGGCCTCCTCTGTTGTGCCAAGGGGACGCTGCATCACTACGTTGGTCGACTTGCTGACCACGTCATTGACTTTCCCCGCGGCGCTGACCTCGTCCCCGCTCAGGTCCGCCAGCGTCCAGGCGTCCCCGCTTTTGACGAGGGTGAATGTGCCGTTGGCATTCTCCAGAACGATTTCCGTCAGCGTCGCTGCATCAATTTTAGCATACGCGGTGTCGATCCATGAAGCGGGCGCTGTGTAGAGGTCCCACGTCGACATCTCGCTGGTTAGATACGTCTCGACTTCTCCTGCCACTCGAAAGTGGGTGGCGGTGTAGCGCGGCGCGCTGCCCAGGTAGAAGGTGTGCTTTGTGCCGTCCGCCGTCTCGAAGTCGACGCGACGCACAAACTTGTCGTCCGCTACCTGAAGCTGTTTCTGGCTGGCTTCGGTGCGCGCGACGAGGTTCGCGGTGTTCAGCTTGAGCAGTTTTTCGAGTACCGGCGTGATTTTGTCGGCCTGCGCCGGAAAGTCATCGGCATCGGGAAGCACCCATGTATCGCCGGACTTGCGCAGGGTAATGCTGACCCCCTGATCGTCGGTGATGGTCAATGCGGTGATGTCTTCGACTTTCACATCCGCGAAAACCACCTTGCTGCTGCCCGTGGCCGCCGATTTAGGCCAAAAGGTGATGACGCCGAGGATAATCTGCAAGACCAGAATGCCGGCTAGAATTTGCTGCTGGCGTTTCATTTCTCCACCTCCTGCACAGGGTTTTGTTCTGCGCCAGGCGCTTTTTCTGACGGCTGATGGCCGACCGCTGCCGGTGGTATCAATTCCATCGGCTGTTCATGGCGGCGCCGCATACTCACGAAACCACCCAGCGCCAACAGCGCCAGGAGCGCCACGCCGTAGTTGGCGATTTCCCAGAAGGATTGCTCACTTTCATCCAGCGCTGCCAGGACGCGGTTGGCGCTGCCACGCGCCTGGATTTCCTGCAATTCAAGATCCTCGGTGGCCCAGGCGACGGCGTTTTGCACGAACTGTAAGGAGTTGAGATAGCGGTCGCCGGACATCGAACTGGAAATCTGGAAGACGATGTCGTCCACAAACTCGGCGCTGCCTACCACCAGCAGGCGGGCCGACTCCGGCGACGATGAAATCGTGGCAGGAACCATCGCCGGGGTTGTTACCCCTTCCTCGGTCTGCGCCGTCTCCAGCGGCGAAGGTTTACCGGCGAAGTAGCTGTTGAACGTCCCCTGGACGGAAACGGCCAGCGTATAAACCTGCGTGGCTGTGGGCTGCGCGAAACCGCTCTCCGGGTAGAGATCGAAATCGGGCAGGATGTTGGTGGCGTCGCTCTGGAACCACGCGCCCGACGTCGAGGACAGCAGGACATCAACTTTGCGGCCCGTATTTTTCTCCGGATCCACCAGGATCGGCGAGGCCCAGTTCAACGTGATGGCCGGCAGGTTGGAAACGATGGCATTGTTCTTCGCCATCCCGTCCGCGCGAATGTCCACGAAGTAGGGATAATTCAAGGCCTGATATTCCTGTACCTGGAAATTGCCCACCTGATGAACTCGCGGAATGGGGAACGGCTCATTTTGCGGATCGAGCACCAACCCTTGCTGCACCGTAATCCCGTAGTGCTCCAACAGTCCGGCCACGCCATCGGTAATCGCCCGGCCGGCGAGATTGCCGGTGTAGGGGTCCACCATCATCACGGTATTGCCGGCGGCCATAATCACCGTGCCGCCACGCATCAGGTATTGGTCGATGGCGTAGAGTTCCTTGTCGGTGAAGCCCTGGGGCGCGATGACGAGCACCACATCCACATCGGACGCGATCATGCCCGTACTTAGATCGAGGTCACGCACCTCGTATTCCTGGCGCAGGGCCTCGCGGACTTGATTCCACGAAGAGAGCGGTTGGATGGTCTGGCCGTACATATCCGTCGTGGCTTCGGTCGACGGCGACCAGATACCGACGACTTTGAGGAACCCGCTGGACATCCGTTTGAGTGCCGCTTCGACGGAGCTGCGAATATCCGCTTCGCTCATTTCGCCGGAGGGATAGATCACGTTGCCTTTGTCGCCGGTTTGCAGCACCATGTGCATGTAATACACATCGCTGGAGAAGAGCGAAGCGGCGAACGG
Organism: Anaerolineae bacterium; assembly: GCA_035415725.1. Taxonomy (GTDB): domain Bacteria; phylum Chloroflexota; class Anaerolineae; order B4-G1; family SLSP01; genus DSWT01. The sequence goes on from DAOOGN010000064.1 coordinate 14,047, forward strand.
CTGGATGCCATAGGTGTCGTAGAGTTGCTGCGGCGAGATGGGACTGTTGGCCTGGGTAGGATCAACCACCGTGTAGGTCAATTTACCGTTGGATTTCGCGGCGATCTCCTGGGCGACCTTTTCCATTGTCGCCGGCACCTCGGCGAAGGCTTCAGGCAGGGTGTTGGGGGTGATGTAGAGGGTCAGGCTGACGGGATCGCTCAACGCCGCCAGGACCGTATCAATGCTCTGGAAGCCGTAGACGGTCTTCTTGATGTTGCTGGTGAGATCATATTCCAGGTTGCGCAGGTGGACATCGATGCTTCCATCATTGCGTGATTTTATCTCAATCAGGTCGTCGAATCCCAGCGTCGTGCTCTGGTCGCCGTACTGGATGAGGATATCGAAGTACGAATTGATGATGGAAGATTCGTAGCGTCCCGCCACCTGGAACGGCGTAGGGCTGATGCCGTACACCTGGTTGGCCTCGGCTTCCTTATCCGGGTCCTTAGCGGGGTCGATGATCTCGACTTGCACTTTGCCGCCCGAGGCGACAGAGTATTCCTGAAGCATATCGCGCACGGTGGGAACCAGCGGGGCCAGCAGGGGATGCGTGCGCTCGCTAAAATAACCGCGGATGAGCAGCGGCTCGGTCAAGCCGTTGAGCAGGTCGCGGGTGGCTTTGGAGAGCGTGTACTCGTGATACTGGGTGAGATCGACCCGCAGACGATGGAGCGGATAGACCCACACGTTGACGACGAGCAGGTTCAGGATGAGCAGCGCCGAGGTTACGGCCAGGCCGCGTCGCTGGGGCAATGTCTGCTCGCCCGTACTCCACCCCTTTGCCTTGAGCGAGAGGATGTTGAGCACCAGGAAAATGCCGGCGAGGGTGATGTAGTAGAGCAAATCCCGCAGGTCGATGACGCCGCGTTGGATGCTCTCGAAGCGGCTTCCGGCGCCGATGGCGCGCAGGATTTCGCCGACCCGGTTGCCGGTGAAGTTCGTCACGCCGGTTGAGCCGACAAGATAGAAGGCGCCGCACAGGAGGACCGTCGAGAGCAACGCCACGATCTGGTTATCGGTGCGTGACGAGACAAAAAGCCCGATGGCGGCATAAGCGCCCGCCAGCAAAATGGCCGCAAGGTAGCCGCCGAAGACCGGGCCCCAGTCCAGGTTGCCGAGCAGGGCCACGGTGATGGGAATAAAGAGGGTCAGTGCCAGGGCAATGCCGATCAGGACGATGACGGCCAGGAATTTGCCGATGACTAACTGCGTGGTCGAGACCGGCAGCGTCAACAGAATTTCCATCGTGCCCGAGCGCTGTTCCTCACTCCACTGGCGCATCGTCAGCGCCGCCGCGATGAAGATCATCAGCACCGGCATCCAGCGGAAGAGCGGACGCACGTCGGCGATGCCGCGCGCGAAGAACGTGTCGACCCAGAAGAACGAGAACAGGGTGGCGACAAGGAACGCCCCGATGAAAATCATCGCCATCGGCGAACCGAAGTAGCCGTGCAGTTCTTTGCGGGTGATGGTCAAAATCTGTTTCATTGGGCCACCTCCGTTGCCGTTGCCAGCTCATTAAAGACAGTTTCCAGCGTGCGGACGTCACGCCGCAGTTCACGGACCGGCCAATCGTGCTCGCGCGCCAGGTTGTAGATAGCCGGCGTGAGGTCACCGGCCATCCTGACGTGACCCAGCACGCGATAGGCCGGGAAGCCGTCATGACTCTGGAAGGGATCGACGCCGCGGACTTGCTTCAGATGTTTTAGCGCCTCCGTTACCCCGGACAACGGCTGTCCGAGGACCAGGATGGCGTCGGACGTGGCTTCGAGTTCGGAGAGGTGCGCGTCGGCCTTGATTTCGCCGTTCATCAGGATAATGGCACGGTCACACAGTGCTTCGACTTCCGAGAGGATATGGGTGGAGAAGAGGATGGTGCTGTTTTTAGCCAGGCGGCGGATCAGGTGACGGATCTCCACAATCTGGGTGGGATCGAGGCCCACGGTGGGTTCGTCGAGAATGAGCAGACGCGGCTTGTGGAGAATGGCCTGCGCCAGTCCCACACGCTGACGGAAGCCCTTGCTCAGTTGGCCGATGGGGCGGGTGAGATGGTCTTGCAAGCCGGTGGCGTAGATAGCCTCGGAGAGCAGCACCGGCTGTTGTTCCTCTGGAACTTGCCGCAGATCGGCCATCATTTTGAGGTACGCCTGAACCGATAGTTCGGGGTACAACGGCGCGGTCTCCGGCAAGTAGCCGATCTGCGCCTGCACCTCGCGGGTATGTTCGAGCACATCTAGGTTGTTGATCAGCACTGTTCCTTCGTCCGGTTGCAGGTAGCCGGTGAGGATTTTGATGATCGTCGTTTTCCCGGCTCCGTTCGGTCCCAACAGCCCGACGATTTCGCCGCTGGCGATGTTGAAGGAAACATCCCGCAGGGCCTGGACATCGCCATAGGCTTTGGATAAGTTTGAGACATCAATCATAGACTCGTCCTCCTTGCGAATAACGAATAACGAATTACGAATAGCGTGCTGACGTGAAAAAGAGCAAAGCTGGCCGTAGCGCATCCTACGTATTAGCTTCGCTCTTTGGTTTCCGGCGACTCTGCCGGTGGGCGCAGCACGGTGACATGGTAATGAACGTGGGAGAATTGTCAAGGCTGACCTGTCACACGTCATCCCCAAGGGTACTACCTTCCGGCTTGCGCGTCTTTAAGAAGAACTAAGGTCAACCTTAAGAAAAGCTTAATGATGATTCGGGTTTTCGACCAACAAACCTTCAGCTTTGGCAATGGCGAGCAAACGGTCATCGGCGCAGACAAACGTAAGCGGCGGTTTCCCGGCTTGGACCAGTTGCTCATTAGCTAGGCAACCCGTTGCCAAATGTACAGCATCATAGGCTCGCAACGGATGCTGTCTCGCCAGTTGCCGTGCGACTTTTAACACCATCGGATCGAAGTTCAACACCGTATACTTGTGCTGAATATCGTAATCAAAGGCCTCCTCAATAGTTATATGTGTGGCGGCCGTCAAAATACCTTCGCGTAACCGCCGCGCAAAGGCACAGGAAACTTCAACTAGCGTCAACGGTGAAGTCAAAACCTGAGGCGTTGGGCGCGACGTTATGTAGGATTGCACCCAACGAGAACCCGTTTCTATCACATACTTTTTTAGCAAAGCGCTGGTATCAAAGTAGGCGACCTTTACCATTCCCCGCGTTCCTCAATCACAATTTCAGAAAGGGGTTTTCCTGGCGCGCTACCCAAGAGTTCGGCCAATCTTTGGCGTTCTTCTGCCGAGACTGGGTCCGGCGGCACTGGCCCCCTGGGTTTTGGTTGCACCAGACCTGCCTTGACCAAGATGTTGATTACCTGTTCGCGCTCATCCTCTTCTTCTGATGCGTTTTCTGCCACTACCTGGATACGCACCCGCTGGTGCTCTCGTAACTTGAGCGGCGTCAAGGGGCGCAAAGCGCCTCTCTCATACACTGCCGTAATCGTTTCACCCATTTTGCCACCTCACACACGCCAATCATTTCACATTCTGTTGAATCACGCGACACATTTCACGTCTCACATTTTACTTCATTATAGCACACAAAGGGGGCCACAATAGATTTATGCTATGTTAATGCCCTGCTAATCTTATTCTAATGGATGGCGATTAGAATGGTAAGGTAGAAACTTTCAACTTGCAGCCTGCAACTTGAAACGATTTTGAGTAGGAGGTACAGATGGAATCTCTTGAATTTAAGACTGAAGTCCAGCAGTTGTTGCATATTCTTTCTCACTCGCTCTATACAGAGCGGGAAATTTTTCTGCGGGAGTTGATTTCGAATGCCTCAGATGCCCTGAACCGTGTGCAATTCGAGATGCTCACCAACCACGATTTGCTCGACCCGCAGGTCGAACTGGCCGTGTACATTGACTTCGACGAGGAGGCCAAGACGCTGACCGTCTCCGACACCGGCATCGGCATGACCCGCGAAGAATTGATCGAAAATCTGGGCACGATTGCTCATTCCGGGGTAATGGCCTTTCTCAAGAAGCTGGAAGCCGAACAGCACGTGGGCGACATCATCGGACAATTTGGGGTGGGATTCTATTCCGTTTTCATGGTGGCCGATAAGGTCACCGTGACCTCACGTTCCTATCTGCCGGATGCCCAGGCGTGGACGTGGACCTCGCAGGGGGATAACACCTACACGCTCAGCCCCGCCGACAAGGCCGATCGCGGTACAACTATTGAGATCAACCTTAAAGAGGATGCCGCGGAGTTCGCTTCGGCGTGGCGCTTGGAGCAAATCGTCCAAAAACACTCCAACTACGTGGCCTTTCCCATCTATGTGAAAGGCAAGCGCGTCAATCAGCAGACGGCGCTGTGGCGCAAGCCGCCAAGTGAGATCACGGACGACGAGTATGCCGAATTCTACCGTCAGCTCACCCTGGATTTCGAGAAACCGCTGCTGCACCTACACATCGTCACCGATGCGCCGGTGGATATCCGCAGTGTGCTCTACGTGCCGCGCAGTCGCGAACAAGGCGTCTTCCGTATGCGCGCCGATCACGGACTGCAACTTTACTCGCGGAATGTGTTGATCCAGGAGAACAACAAGGAGATGTTGCCGGAATACCTGCGCTTCATCGAGGGGGTAGTGGATTCGGCAGACATCCCGCTCAACGTCGCGCGCGAGTCGGCGCAGAGCACACGCACCATCGGCCATATCAAGAAGGCGCTGCGCGGGCGAGTGCTCAAGGCGCTCAAAGAGTTGGGGGACGAGAAGCCGGACGATTACAAGATCTTCTGGGAAGCGTTCGGCCCCTTCATCAAGGAGGGCATCGCCACCGATTTCGGCGGGCGTGAGGATTTGCTGCCGCTGCTGCGCTTCCCCACGTCCAAGTCCAACGGCGCGCTTGTCGCACTGAGCGAGTACGCCGCGCGGATGCACGAGGGGCAGACCGACATCTATTACATTCTCGGCGATGACCTCAATTCCGTGGCCCGTAGCCCACACCTGGATGCTTTCAGGCTGCGTGACCTGGAAGTGCTCTATCTCGTCGATCCATTGGATGCCTTCATGGTGCAGAGTTTGCGGGAGTACGAGGGCAAGCCCTTGAAGAATGTGGACGATCCTGCCTTGCAACTGTCGGAGGTCGCCGAAGATAAATCCGCTTCAGCCGCCGAGGCGGAATTGCCGGCCGAGACGTTCGGCAAGCTGATCATGCGCTTCAAGAATGTACTCGGCGAGCGTATTGCGGACGTGCGCGAGTCGAAGGTGCTCAAAGATAGTCCGTGTCGCCTGGTCCCCCCGGATAGCGGCCCAGAGCGGGAGATGCAGCGTGTGCGCCGCCTGATTGAGCCAGACTACGAGGTGCCGGTGTGGATCCTCGAACTTAACCGTGGGCATCCGCTCATTCAGAATCTCGCCCATCTGGTCGAGAAGCAATTCGCCAATCCGTTGATCGATGCGACGATCGAGCAGCTTTTCGAGAACCTGCTGTTGCTCGAAGGACTGCATCCCAATCCCGCGCAGATGGTGCCGCGCATCCAGGAACTGCTTGAACAAGCCGTGGCTTCGTCGGCGCAGACAGATCAATTGTAGGAATAACTGTTCAGCCTGGCGTCAACTATCCAGATGGCCATGGACGGACCTTGGTGATCCGTAGCTCTCGCCCCTCCCCCTGTCCCCTCCCCAGCGAAGACGCTGGGGAGGGGCGAGAAAAATAAGGGGTAACCCCACCCCCAAAAAGTTCCCTTCCCGCTGCGTTGGCGCGGGGGGAAGGGGCACAAGGGATAGGGGGTAAAAGCTGACTCTAGGGCCCCATGGGATGCTTAATCTTCAGCCATGGCGTGGAAATCTCTGCCGTTTCTTAGTCGGTGGCTGTGTAGGATTATGCCTGTTTCCCGAATATGCTATAATGGATTGTGGTTCTTCAGGATTTCGGGGGGGCGAAATAAGAAACCGGCCCCGGATTTCACAGATTGACACGCCAAGTATCAACAAGCAGTGCAATCCGTGTCATCCGTGGCAAAAACTAAAGCCGTTTTTCCAGCACCACACCAAGTCCCAGAGAACCCGAATCGCATAGATGAGACGGGGCGGAGGCATAGTTTGTTTGCCGATGAGTGCCGCCGGTCGTCGAAGAAGGAGCAACGATGCGTCGTAACTCGCGGATCATTAGGATGAGCCTGGCTATGCTGTTGATGATCACCGCAGGACTGCTGTCCTATATTTTCTGGCGTCCGGCAGGGGGCGATGGGGTTGCGCCGGACACGGCCATACCGGCCACGCTTCCCAGTCCACCATCGCAGCAACTTGTGCCCTTATCGGACCCGGTGAACGCTCCCTTGCGATTTGTTTATATTGTCTCGGTTTTACTCGTGTTCGTTTCTGCCGCGTTGGTGTTGTTTCGACTTGTCAGTAAACACTTTTTTAAGGATACCCAGTGATCTGGGGGGAGGCAGGTATGAAGACTAAACAGGCCAGTGTAGCACGGATTGTGTTCACGGTGATTACTGTCATTCTGCTCTTGAGTATGATTTTAGGCTTCCTGATCAACATCCGTTGATAAAAACCCATAGCTGCACCCAAGCCATTTACATGGAATATGGCAGAACCTGCGGCACAGCCCCGAGGATGAAAATCTCAACCGCGAATCACGCGAATCTGGGCTCATTTTAGAAAGATTCGCGTAGATGGGCAAGATGAGCGGTTGATTTAAAGAGGAACCATGATACGTCACGACCATGCCCGGCGGGAGTTCCATGTTTCGCGGCGCGCGCGCGAGACCTACAAGTTCGATGAAGCCCTGTTCGCGTTGAGCGGCAACGTCATCCTGGCGAATTTCCATGCCGCGCGCGTCTTCGCGCAGAAGATGAACGACCAACGCGATCTCATCCACTTCCCGGAACAAGCCGTGCGCGCCGGCCAGATCAACGCTATGGGGCTGATCGACGAAATTTTGCACGCCGTCGTGCGCGAGTACGGCGAACAGTGCAAACCCACGGCCATGGCTGAGGCGCTGGCTTACGTGGAAGACGCGCTCGGTGCCGACCGACTGGAAGTAGCGTTGCGCGCCTTCACCGAAGCGTTTCCCCCCCTGGCTGTCTATCGCGGCGATGCGACAACTGCCGACTATCTCGCCGGCGACACGTCGCAGCGCCAGGTGGCGCTGGAAGAGCTGTTGATGCTGTGGCTGGCGAATGACAATCCGGCGTTTGCCCCCTTCCGGGAGCTTTTCGATGACGATGACCTCGAAAAGACTACCGTGTACGCTCAGATCATCCCTTTGCTGGATGAATTCTTTCGCACCCAGCCGCCCTTTGGGCCGGAGAACCAGTCACTCATCGAGATGCTGCGCACGCCGGCCCAACGTTTCCCCCATTCACTCGAAGCGCAACTGGAGTTTATCCGCACACATTGGGCTTCCATCCTGGGCAAGTATCTCTATCGCGTCCTCAGCAGCCTGGATTTCCTGGCCGAAGAACAGAAACCGTTCTTTGGCTTCGGCCCTGGCCCTGTCCAACCTTACGAATTCGGCGGGCTGGAGTTGGAGCCGGAACGCTTCAGCCCTGATAGCGCATGGATGCCCCGCCTGGTGCTCATCGCCAAAAACGCCTACGTCTGGCTGGACCAACTGTCCAAGAAATATCAGCACGCCATCGTGCATCTCGATCAAGTGCCGGATGCCGAACTGGACACGCTGGCGCGGTGGGGGATCAGCGGTTTGTGGCTGATCGGGCTGTGGCAACGCAGTGAGGCGTCGCGGCGTATCAAGCAGATGATGGGCAACCCCGAAGCGGTGGCCTCGGCCTACTCGCTCGAAGATTACCGCATCGCCGATGACCTGGGCGGCGAAGACGCCTATAACGACCTCAAGGCACGCGCGTGGCGGCGCGGCATCCGCATGGCAAGCGATATGGTGCCCAACCACATGGGCATCGATTCGACGTGGGTGATAGAGCACCCGGATTGGTTCATCAGCCTGCCCTATAGCCCCTTCCCTGCTTATACGTTCAACGGCGTGAACCTGAGCCGCGACCCCCGCGTGGGCATTTACCTTGAGGATCATTATTACACTCGCACCGACGCCGCCGTCGTATTCAAGCGCGTCGATCACTGGACCGGCGACACGCGCTACATCTATCACGGCAACGATGGCACAAGCATGCCGTGGAATGACACGGCGCAGCTTAACTACCTCAACCCGGCCGTGCGCGAGGCCGTCATCCAAACGATCTTGAGCGTAGCGCGGCGCTCGCCTGTCATTCGCTTCGACGCAGCGATGACGTTGACCAAGAAGCACTACCAGCGCCTCTGGTTCCCGGAACCGGGAAGCGGCGGCGACATCGCCTCGCGTGCGGATTTTGGGATGACCAGGGCAGATTTCGACGCGGCCATGCCGGAAGAATTCTGGCGGGAGGTCGTCGATCGCGTGGCGCAGGAAACACCCGACACGCTCCTGCTGGCTGAAGCGTTCTGGCTGATGGAAGGCTACTTCGTCCGTACCCTGGGGATGCACCGCGTGTACAATAGCGCGTTCATGAACATGATGCGCGACGAAAAAAATGCCGAATACCGCCAGTTGATCAAGAACACGTTGGACTTCGATCCGCAAATCCTCAAACGCTATGTGAACTTTATGAACAATCCCGACGAGCGTACTGCCGTGGATCAGTTCGGCAAAGGCGACAAATACTTTGGCATCTGCACGCTGATGGCGACGTTGCCGGGACTGCCGATGTTCGGGCATGGGCAGGTGGAGGGTTACACCGAAAAGTACGGTATGGAATATCGTCGCGCCTATTGGGACGAAATCCCCGACGACTCCCTGGTGCAGCGCCACGAACAACAAATCTTTCCCTTGCTGCACCGCCGTGCGCTCTTCGCCGAAGTGGAGCACTTCCGCCTGTACGATTTCATCACACCGGACGGCTATGTGGACGAGAATGTCTTCGCCTATTCCAACCGTGTGGGGCAGGAGCGGGCGCTGGTGCTCTACCACAATCGCTACGCCGAGACGCGGGGGTGGGCGCGGATGTCGGTTGGCTACATGGCGAAGAACGAAGCCGGGGAGAAGATGCTGGTGCAGCAATCGCTCGCCGAAGGACTGCAAATCCCCAACGACGCGGATATATACCTGATTTTCCGCGACGCCGTCTCCGGCCTTGAATATATCCGCAACTGCCGCGAACTGGTCGAACACGGGCTGTATGCAGAACTGCATGCTTACCAGACCCATGTTTTTATGGACTTCCGCACAGTCCATGAGAATGAAGGACGCCGCTATGGACAGCTTGCCGCCTATCTCAACGGACGCGGCGTCGCCAGCATGGACGAGACGCTGAAGGAACTGTTCCTGGCCCCGCTTCACGCGCCGTACCGGATGCTGGTGAGCGCACCGGCCTTCCGCTGGCTGCTGGCGGCCCGCATAACCAAACCCACAGAGACAGTGGATGAAGACCTTCTCCGGCAGGTTGAACAGAAGATGCTAGACCTGCTGCGCGCCGTCAAAGCTATCACGTCGGCCACGGGCGCGGAAGCCCCGGTAGTACAAGAGGTGCGGGCGAAACTGGAAACCATGCTGGCGTTGCCGGTCATCCTTAAAAAGCTCATGCCGACGACCGACGCCGCCGGTAGCGCCACTGCCGCTTACAAAACGATGACCGCTTACCGCGCGGCCATGGACTATGTCCTCAAGGACTGGAAAACCGACGCGCCACTCTCATGGGGGGTGTTCTTCGGCTGGCTTTTCACCCACCCCCTGGGTCAGGTTGTCGATGCAGAAACGGCGGACGAAATCAGCCGCAGTTGGGTGGACGAGTGGCTGCTCGGCAAAATAATCACCGGCGCCTTAATGGAATGGGGATTGGAAGAGAGTGCCGCGCGCCGGGCGACGGCCATCGTTAAGTTAATGATAGGGTATCGTCGCTGGTTTGAGGGAGTTGAGGAAACCGACGACAGCGCTGGCGACACCATGGCCTATCGCGTCCTGTATGCGATGCTGCGGGAGCACGAAGTTCAGGCTTATCTCGGCGTCAACCGTTACCAGGACGTGCTCTGGTTCAATCAGGAATCCTTCGAGCAATGGGTGTGGTGGATCATGCTGTTTTCCACGGTGGAACTTGCTACCGGGGCGGACGCCCACTTTGTCGCGGCCTTCATCGGCCGTTACGCGCTGGTGCGGCGCTGGTTGGAGGCCGAAAAGGTTTCAGGCTATCAGGTGGCTAAATTGCTCGAAGCCGCAAAAACCATGCCTTAAGCATCCATCCATGCACTGGCCGCAGAGAGTGGATGAGACCCCTGACACCATGACGACACCATTGAACGATCACATCCTCGTCATCGCTGACAGCGCGGAAATGCGGGAATTCGTCCGCAGTGCCGTTCTGGAACCGCAAGGCTACCGCGTGACGGTGGCGGAGGACGGTGCCCACGGATTGACCCTGGCGCTGAAACTCCATCCGGATCTGCTTCTCTTAGACTACGTCATGCCGGGGATGAGTGGCCTTGAAGTGTTGCAGGCGCTGAAAGCACGCGGCGTCACGATTCCGGTGATCCTTGTGCTCCCTTACGGTTCGGAATCCGTCGCCGCCGAAGTTTTCCGGCTCGGTGTGCGTGACTATGTGACAAAATCCGGCGATGATGTAGCACCATTGCGGACGTCGATTGTCCGTGTGCTGCGTCTTGCGCGGGTAGAGAAAGAACGCGACGCGCTGTTCTTACGCTTAAAGGAGACAAACGAGGAATTGGCGCGACGATTGCGTGAATTCGATATCCTTTACCACGTTAGCAAGGCAGTCACGACCTTACAAGAGCGTGACCAGTTGATGGAGCGTATCGTCGAAGCGGCGCTATATTTGACCGGTGCCCAAGACGGACATTTGATTTTGTTCGACCCCCAAACGGGTCAACCCACACTTCAGGTGCGTCGGCAACGAGCCGGCGTTACCTATAAGGTCCCTGATAGGGATCAAACGATGTACACGATCACCGCTGGATTGATGGCCACGACGACGCTCATGGTCGGCGAAAAGCACATCGGATCGTTGATCGTGAGCAACAAAGCCAACCGTGCACCGTTGAACCATCACGACCAGCAACTGTTGCGGATGTTAGTAGAATGTAATTGCGCTGGGGCGCGGAATGTGCTATCCTGGTCCC
>DAOOGN010000065.1:0-25129 GCA_035415725.1 Anaerolineae bacterium
GTCGGCTGAACCCACCAGGCCCGGCGGGCCGGACGCTCAGCCCCCTGGCCGCGGCTAAAGCCGTCGGCTGAACCCACCAGGCCCGGCGGGCCGGACGCTCAGCCCCCTGGCCGCGGCTAAAGCCGTCGGCTGAACCCACCAAACCCGGCGGGCCGGACGCTCAGCTCCCCTGGCCGCGGCGAAAGCCGTCGGCTGAACCCACCAGGCCCTGCGGGCCGGACGCTCAGCCCCCTGGCCGCGGCGAAAGCCGTCGGCTGAACCCACCAGGCCCGGCGGGCCGGACGCTCAGCCCCCTGGCCGCGGCTAAAGCCGTCGGCTGAACCCACCAGGCCCGGCGGGCCGGACGCTCAGCCCCCCTGGCCGCGGCTAAAGCCGTCGGCTGAACCCACCAGGCCCGGCGGGCCGGACGCTCAGCCCCCCTGGCCGCGGCTAAAGCCGTCGGCTGAACCCACCAAACCCGGCGGGCCGGACGCTCAGCCCCCTGGGGGGGGCTTCGTGCATTAAGCCGCAGGGCTTCAGCCCGCGGCTTCGCGCTACGGCACGGCGCCCACGGATTTCCGCTTCACCGGATAACGGCACGAAGCCGGGTTGGGCCTGTACGACTATGGCGCGCGCTATTACGATCCCGCCCTGGGCCGCTTCAGGCGTGGGTTTCCAGATGCGCTTGCTTTCAACCCTGAACCACGCTCCACCCCCCAAAAAACAAACCGCTAATCCCGCGAATCGGTTGAAATTAGCGTAGATTCGCGGTTAGATCATCGTCGACTTATACAACGCGTGTCAGCGTCTCGCCGCCAAAGGGGATGATGCCCACCGTTGCCTCGCGACCCATCAGATCGTAGGCCCGTTCCAGCGCCGTCTGCACATCGGGCGCGCTGTCGAACGCCAGCACGTCGAGGTCGCGCGGCGCAAGGTGATGGGTCACACAGATCGTCCGCTGCACGCGGCCGCGCACCATCGCGTGATAGAGCGGTACGTTCATCCCCGCGACATCACTCACTTCGCCGCGTTCCACCGCCGCTACCTGCTCGGCAAACGACAGCGGCAGGTACGTGCGCATGGTTTTGTCGTGCGCCGGCGCGTCTCCACTCAGGCCTTCCGATCCATCCAGCAAAAAGATTAGCACGCCGCCTTCGCGCACGGCGAGATGCGTGAAGACGTAGGGCTTGATGCCCTGCCAGTAGTCGAAATGACAGGGGTATGCGGAGGCAATGACAATGTCGGCCAGCTTGGGGATGGGCACCACCATCACTTCCTGCGCCAGAGCGACCGCCGCCCGGTGCGCGGCGACGTAATGACCCGCAAACACACCTACCATGCGCTGATTCTCATCCAACACCGTATTGACAATGAAGTCCAGGCCGATCTTTCCGGCGATGTCGTCCATCTCCACGCGAGCCTGGTTGTCGCGCACACCGAGAACATCCAACACCGGTTGCATCAGACACGCCGCATAGTGCATCCGGTCCACCGTCTTCTGACTGCACACCCCCGGCAGGATGATCTTCGAGCCGCCGCCCCACCCCGACGTGATGTGCGGCACGATGTTGCCGATGGCGATGCGGAAATCGGCGTTGATGATTTCGCGGTTGACCTCGATGGGGATACCGCTGGCAGTCGTCCCCAGGTCAACAAAGTCGCCGTCGCGGTAATCGCGGTTGATGACGCGATAGCGCGTCAGCACATCGTCACCCAGCTTGACGCGCAGCTCATCGCGCGTCATCGGGCGGTGGGTACCGAGCGCCATAAAGATGAGCACGGCCTTGTCCGGGATGCCGACCTGCGCCAACCGCGCCAGGATCACTGGCAGGATTTTCGCCGTAGGCGTAGGCCGGGTGATGTCGTCCACGATGATGACGACGCGATCCTCCGGCGCGAGCAAATCTTCCAACTTCTCCGTTCCGCCAGGATGATCCAGCGCTGCGTCAACCACTGTGGCCTGGTCGGGCAGCGCGCCCGGCGCACGATGCACAGCATAAAAGAGCAAGTTCCGCTCGTCCACTTCGACCTGGGTGGTCACGCCGGGTCTAAAAGTCAGTTCGAATGTTGTCATGGCAGATCCCTCTAGAGCCGTCTTTAGTCTGGCAAGCTTTGATACCAGACATCAACGCCAGCGGCGGCATCCCCGCTGATCATGGTGTCGCGGTCAAACACTTCCCAGGTCAGCAAAGCATCGCGTGTACTTTCAACTTTTGTAGCGCGCCTATCCATCAGCCAGATAGTGAAGCTGATAGGAACCGGATTGATGGTCAGAGTGTGCTTTTCCGCCGTCACCGTGTAGTCGATCTGGATGTCGAAGCCATTCTCCGCAATCCACAGCGATTTCTGGCTCGGTCCGGGATAGATGAAGAGTTCCATCTCCTCCGGCGCCGGCCCCTTGAGATGCTGCGGCTCATGGATGTAGCGTGGAATCACCGTCCCCGCGCGCACGAAGAGTGGGATGCGCTCCAACGGCGCGGCGACTTCGACGAAGCCCGGTCCATCCACGACGCAGGCAACGTCTTCCAGCGCCCACCAGCGGCCTTTGGGGAAGTAGACGTCACGCGACGTCGCACCCGGCATGAGCACCGGCGCGACGAGTAAATCCGGTCCAAGCCTATATTGATCGTAACTATTCAGCCGCCCTTGCCAGGTGACAAACGGGACTGGGGGGAGGGTGCATAATAGATTGCCCCTTCGGCCATCGGCGCTGACCCTCTCATCCTCCAACCCCCTTCGCCCCCGCAAGCGGGGAAGAAGGGGGCGGAAGAGGGGTGTGGCGACACCCCTACAAAAATCCCCCTTCCCTGGGGGGAAGAGGGCAGGGGGGGATGGGATTATAGAAACACGAATATCTCGTCATACAAAAGTACCTGGCATACCAAAATCCACGCCAAACCTGGTAGAGGGAATACGTTGCTTCGTCAGGTTTACTAGCCTGAATAGATACTATTGATCGTCGATAGTGCCCTGCTCCGGGCGAGCGACTGCGCCATCGGCAGTCTTGAGGAGATAATTTTTGGCCTGCGCCTCTTCGTAGAGTGCTGTGCCCTCTGGAATGTAAGGATTGACCCAGAAGCACGTGTTAAAGCCATCCGCGAGCCATCGGTGCAGCATCTGTTTATGATCAGGCCATGCCTCATGATTCCAAGCGAAGTCGCAAGCATCCACACCGAGGCGATGGTAGTAGGACGTTTTCATCCAACGGGGATCGAGATGGACTACATCGCATGGAATGTGTTCGGCGCGCAAGCGCGCCTGCACGGCCTCGACCTCGGCGGGGTTAGAGTATACGCAACGGCTCATGGTGTCGTCCTGGTAGATGGATTTTTCTGGCATATAATCGATGGTGTAGCTGTCACCGGTGTCAATGGTGTCATTCGTGTTCAAGATGTTTCCCTCCGCGTATCGTTGACGCCGTCATTATAACACCGTGCAGGCAGTTTGACCACGAATCTGCAACCAGGAGAGGACCATGCTGAACGGGAAATCGATCATTGACGTCATTTCGGCGCGCTATTCGTGCCGAACCTATCACGATACCCCCATCGAGTTGGCACTGCAGCAACAACTGACGGCTTTTATGGAAGCCCATGCCGTTGGGCCGCTGGGAATGCACCTACGCCTGCTGCTGGCCGCCGCCAACGAGGCAGACCGGCAAGCGCTCAAAGGCTTGAGCACGTATGGCTTCATCAAGGGGGCGACCGGGTTTATCCTGGGGGCAACGCCGGAGGGCCGGATGAATCTGGAGGACTTCGGCTATGTGATGGAACACGTCGTTCTCTACGCCACAAGTCTGGGGCTGGGAACGTGCTGGATCGGCGGGACGTTTGCCAAAAGCCGCTTTGCGGCCAGGCTCGAGTTGCGCGATAATGAATCTTTGCCCGCCGTGATTGCGCTGGGTTATTGCGCTGCCCAACGCCGCCTCCCCGAAGCGGCGATCCGCCGGCAGGCCAATGCCGACCGGCGTTTGCCCTGGGAACGTCTGTTTTTCGACGACGTGTTTGGCGTTCCCCTCAACCGTGATGCCGCCGGGCCTTTCGCCACGGCTTTGGATGGGGTACGAATGGGGCCATCGGCGTCGAACAAGCAGCCATGGCGCATCGTCAAGGCTGGGGAAAAGTGGCACTTCTACGTCCAGCGCACGCCGGGATATGCCAGACGCAACCGGTTCCTCCTGGATATCGCCGATATGCAGCGCATCGATATGGGGATTGCAATGGGTCACTTCGCCCTCATCGCCGAGGAATTGGGACAGCGAGGTCAATGGGTCATCCGCGAGCCTGCCATCCAGAAGCCCGATCCACTGACGGAGTACGTCGTCACTTGGGAACCGGCGTAGGGCGATTTGACACATCGCCCTACGCCAGAGATAACGCGCCGATCGGGGTGATGGCATCGCCGAAGACAGCGCGCGCCGACCGCAAGCGCCCGGCGCCCATCCCCGGCTGATGACACATTGCCGACGCGTAGACGTGCCCGGTGAGTGCCGCCTCGTCCCTCTACTGCGGCTGGTTGACGTTCACCGTGGGGGTGATGCCAGGGCCGGGCAGCACAACCGTCGGCGCAGAGCCTTCAACGGTGAAGATGATCTTATCCATAGCCGAGAGGGCGGCGGCGTTCGCCTCGGCGATCGTCACCAGTTGGAATTCCGGGTGCTCGGCGTAGAGTTTAGCCAGCGCCGCGCGCAAAGCCACATCACCACGGGCTGCCTCTATCAGCGCATCGGCTTCCAGCTTACGGATTTCCAGGTTACGTTCTGCTGCCAGAGTTTCATTGGCCTTGGTCGCCTCGATCTTTTGACGTTCCGTCTCCAGTTCGGCCAACGTGTTGGCGCGTTGCGCTTCGATGACGGCCAGTTGCGCCGCGACGCGCTGGCGTTCCAGTTCGGCGAGGGTCGTTTGCTGGCGGGTCGTTTCCTGGATACGCGACTGCTCCACGCGGATCTCACCTTCGACGCGAGCCTGCTCCGCTTCGGCCTGGGCGATGGCCTTCAGTTCGTCCTGCGCGGCCTTCTCGGTTTCAAGACGGCTCTGGACGATGGCATCCAACCCGGCTTGCGCCTCCGCCGACAAAATGATATTCGGGACGACAACGTTTCTGACGGTCAGGCCCACCGATTTTGCCAGACCATTCAGTTCTTCGTCGATGCAAGCGCGCAGTTCATCGCGGGCGCTGCCAATAGTGTTATCATCGAAGGTTCGCCCACCGATGCAGACCTTCATCGCCTGTCTGGCGAAATCCTGCACCTTGGCGACGAGCGCCGCATCGTCCGTATACAGGCCGCGATACTTGGACCAGTTCTCGCGCAGCACATCCTTCTCCATCTCACCGGGGCGGAAGATGTCGCCGCTCACCAGGGCGCCCATCCGCTGTTTGTCCTTCGTGATAATTTCGGCGTCATCCACCGAGAAGGGGATGGCCTGACTGGAAACTTTGACCATGCTGACGAAAAGCCCGAAGTCACTGTACACGCCGGGGCCGACGACGTCTTTGATGCGTCCACTGGTGAATTGAATGCCTACTTCCTGCGCATCAACTTTTTGGAAAAAGTAAAAGAATTGGCTTCCAAACCTGAAGAGCGCAATGACAACAATGACCACAACTATCGTAATGATGATACTGGAAACACTTTTGGTTTTGGGTTTCAGGCTTTGCATAGTGATTATCTCCTTTCAGAATGACAAAATGGATGGAACAAGACACCATTTTAGCTACGTCTTTCAACGCATACAGTTGCGCCCCGCGCCAATCGGCGCTGTACCACAGGTCTGCCACCTTCCTTCAGAGTCTTGTAAACTTTTAGTCTTGTGAACGTACTATCCCCTGCCCTTTTTCCCCTCCCGCGTTGGCGGGGGGGAAAAAAGGGGATTTTTTGTGTGGGTTTTTGCAGGCGGGCTGCGCCCGCCTGCAAAAACCCTTTATTTTTCTCCCCCTCCCCAGCGTTTTCGCTGGGGAGGGGGCAGGGGGAGGGACGAAAGCTACAGATCACCAAGGTTCGTCTCACGCTTCTCGATTCAACATCCGATCCGCCGCCAGCACGCAGAAGATGTAATTCGCCGCGCCGGGCATCACGTACTCCGTTTGCTGCCACAGGAAAGGCCACGGTTCCTTGAGTTCGGGGAAGTCCGGGCGGATGAGCGCCACCCCGGAGACCATACCGCCGGGGATATAGGACCCCTCGGCACGATTGGCACCGTAGGCGGTCGTCAACGAATGCGCTCCCACCCCCGATACGAGGGATGTATTCGACGCCGGATGACAGCCGAGCACGTAATTCACCACACGCAGGATGACCTCACGGTCGACCAGGTCAGGGAAAACTTGCCAGATCTGGTACATCTCCACGGCGTACTGTTGAATCTGCCATCCCACGCCCCAGATGTACGGTCGCCACTGAACGCCGAAGGGGTTGGAGGCCAGTTCTGCCGCGAATTCGGCATGGCCGGCCTTGACCGCGGCGCGAAAAGCCGCCGTGAAAGCCTCGTCGTCGATGGCGGGCAGTGCACGGGCGACGGCACCGCCAACCCACCGGGCCATTTTTTCGAGAGCCGTCTGCTTTTCCAGCAGAGAGGTGCGATAGCGTTCTTCGCCAGTGGTGAGCAACAGTTCCACCGCCGCGACGATCTCCTGCGTCTCCACGTCGCGTGGAACGTAGGCCGCGCGCTGTTCGACCGGCGCGTGCGTGTGTTCGTAGTCCCACACCCGCCTCGCCGTGCGCAAGCACTCGGCAGCTAAAACATCGTCGTAGCCGCGCAACACACGGCTGGACGCCGCCAACGCCGCCGCGACCAGATATTCGAGCGCGGTGTCGTGGTTGGTGAAGGCCCAGCGATCATCGTTTTTACCGGCGTAGAGGTGTCCAGCCTCGTCGCTGCGGACCTGGCCCGCAGCGAGCGTCGGGACGTAGATGTGGTTGTCCGTCATCGTGGCAGCGTCGCCGAGGTGCACGTACTGCGTCAGCGTGGCTTCGATGATGCCGTGGAAGCTGTGTGGATGCTCCATGTCGGCTGTGGCGCGGTAGCCGGAGAGCAGATTGAGCGCGCCGTGCGCCACCTGCTCGACGAGGTCGGGGACGCCGTCGGGCGTGTGGAGCAGCACCAGCCGCTCATCCTGCTTCACCGTAGTCTGATCGGTAGCGACGCCGAACAACTCGCGGATGAGGCAAAGCGTGTGCGTCGTCCGCGCCTGTGATCCCGCCGCCAGGTCGTAGTCGCCCGCATCGTGCCAGCCGCCCACGTCCAGGTGGGGGATGTGTTCGCCGGGGGCGTAGGATGTCTCGGTCGCATCGTACTGACGGTAGCCGTCGAAGTGCACGTGCGGCGCAGGCGCTTGCAGCGCGTCGTCCAGATGACACGCGCCATGCCAGACGCGCGCTCCATCGCGCACTTCCACGTGGCACATCTGTACCGGGAAGTAGGTTTCCAGCGTGGGTTGCCAGACGCCGTGCCGGTAAACTTCGGGATGAATGGCGAACGGCGGCGAACTCTGGCCGCCGTAGCCGACGACATACATCCCCGGTTCACGCACAGCGCTAAAGTCAAAGATGGCATAGTCATGGCTAAGCCAGCGCCCCCAGCGGACCGGTGTAGCCGCATAAACTGTCGTGAAGCCCGCCGCGTCCAGCCGTTGGAGGACGGCGGCAGCGAGGGTTGCGATGCGCGGGTCGAGTTCGAGGATGGCTTGCTTCACCTGATCGGGATGATAACCGACCTGCGAGACGCAAATGACAGGCGTGGAACGCCATTCAGGGACGCTGTGCGGCGTGATGCGCCATTGCAGCGCCGTCCCGGCCACGCCGGGGCAGATGACTTCACGGATGACGAACCAGCCGTTGGCGTCGGTGTCGCGTCCGTCGTAGAGGTACAGATCGCCGCTGAGGGACTCGACGACGAGGCGACGCAGTGGATCCTCCGGCGCGACAGTCAACGTGGGGCCATCCGCCAGTGGCACCGGACAGCACGGGCAAGCACCGATGCGCCGCCGGGGACCGTTAGCCTGCTGCGGGAAGACGCGCGCCGTCGTCCCCAGGTGGAACGTCTTGCCGAAAAGTGCGCCAGGATACAGTTCCAGGTTGAAACCCACCTTACCTTCCCATTCGGGCGGCAACGGCTCGGCCAGGTCCACGGCCACACGCAGGCTTTCGCCTTCCGGTCGGATACGCACGGTATAACGGAGGCCGGCTTCCTCGAACTGCGCCGGGACAACAAGGCTTTCTCCCTCCACCTGGCGCTCGCCGACTTTGGGCAGCGGTCGCCATTGCCCGGGCGTGGGTTCCAGGCGCACATCGCCGCAAGCCGCGACGCGCTCGCCGTGCTGGATAAGCGTGAGGCCGCCCTGCTTGCCCTCCGGGTAAAAATCGTGGAAGACCGTCGCCGTCAGGCCCGGTGCTTCAAAATACTGTTGCTCGTTCAGTTTCCAAATCGTTGTCATCGTCTTATAGTCCTTTGTCTGGTAGTCGTTAGTCTGATAGTCGTTAGTCTGATAGCCATTAGTCTGATAGTCCTTAGTCTGGTAGTCGTTAGTCTGGCTGACAACAGACTTTGATTCTTGATTCACTGATTCTCCATTCACTGATTCTCCATTCGCCGATTCTTGATTCACTGATTCTCCATTCACTGATTCTCCATTCGCTGATTCTCCATTCACCGCTGCACGCCTTTTGCCCCTTCCAAACGGCTTGAGCAAGATGAGAAAGGCGATGGCCCCCAGCAGGCGCAGAACGGCCGAGAGGCCAAAATCCCACCGGTAACCCAAGCGATCAATCACCAGGCTGCCGACGAGCGGGGCAACAATGCTGGCGATGTTGACCAGGGTGGTGTAACTCGCTGCGGCTTGCGTGCGCAGTTTTTGGTCAGGTAGTTCCAACAACAGATTGAAGCTGGCGACGTTGAAACCGGCCCACAAGAAACCACTTTGCAATGAGATGAAAACGACATGCCATGGCTTGACGGCAAACATCCAGACAAAGGGCATGTTGGGGATAATCAACGCACACAGCGTCATCACCCAGCGCGAGCCGTGTTGATCGATCAGCCGTCCCCATACGCGCTGGCCGATCAAACTGGTGACGGAAGTGACAGTCGCTAAAAGACCGATAAGGCGAGTGGAGAACTGCAAAACATCCTTCTGATAGACCGTAAAATACGTTCCGGCGACCTGCACGCCGAAGGTCCAGAGCATCATAATCAAGGTGAACGCCAAAAACGTGTGATCGGTGCGCAGTGCCTGCCAGAAAGAGATGCGCTGTGTTTGCGGATCCACAACGAGCTTCTGCTCGGGGATGCGCGAGTAGGCATACGAGGAAGTCAGGCCAATCACAAAGGCCAACGCCAGACTAATCTGGTAGCCGGCCAGCCCGCCCACCCCATCGATCAACTGTCCGGCCAGCGGTACAAACAGCATCGAAGCCAGGGCCATGGCCATGTTGCGCATCGAGAAATAGCGTCCGCGGTGCTCTAGCGGAACAACGTCGCCGGTCATCGACACCCAGGCCGGATGGACCAGATTGTTCAATCCCGCGCGCAGGGCAAAAAGGGCGATGACTATGTAGACGGCCGTATCGCCGCTAAAGAACAGGGGAACAAGCGCGGCCAGCAAAATCAGCGTGCGCACGAAGGTGGAAACCCACACAATGAGAGGTTTGCGATGCCCGAGTTTTTGTACCAGCGCGGCGCCGGGCAGGGGGGTGAGGGCGCCCAAAAAACTGGAGGCCGAGGCGAGCACGCCGATATGGGTGTTAGTTGCCCCCAAGGCCAACGCATAGAGCGAGACGTAAGTATCCACGAAGGCAGCGGAAATCGTCGCCAGCAGCCCGTCCCACCAGAACATTTTCATCCCCTGGTGGCAACGACGCGGCGCGCCGTCTATAGCGAAGATGTCCAGCCGGCGTACTTTCGCCGTCAGCGCGTGCCATCCAGATGCACCGTTTGGTTTCACCAGTTCATCCTTAATCTGAAGTCGAAAATCCAGAGTCGAAAGCGTGTGTCATTCTACCATAGACTATAGACTATAAAAGTCTCAGCGTGCACCAATCGTGAGATTTGTGTAGGGGTATAAGACAGATTATTGGAAAAAGGACGACACCCCTTGTGTAGTCTATTCCTCGAAACATGGTATAGTATCTCCCCATAGAGGCTCTTCAGGATTTCGCATGGTCAAAATAAAAAAAGCCAGCCACGGATTGATACGAAAAGTATAAAAAATGTAACTATTCAGCCGCCCTTGCCAGGTGGCGAATGGGACTTTGAGGATGGTGCATCATGGGTTGACACTTCGGCCATAGGCGCTGACTCTCTCATCCCCCAACCCCCTTCTCCCCCGCAAGCGGGGAAGAAGGGGGCAAAAAAGAGGGGGTGTGGCGGGCGGCTTCGCCGCCCGCCACACCCCCTACAAAAATCCCCCTTCCTGGGGGGAAGGGGGGCAGGGGGGATGGGCTTATAGAAACACGCATATCTTGGCATACAGAAGCACTTGGCATACCAAAGTCTACGCCAAAACCTGGCATAGGGAATAAGTGGCTTCGTCAGGTTTACTAGCCTGAATAGATACAATTGACTTTGCCGCACCATTTTCAGGGAGTACAGAACAATGACCCAAGACCTTTTTCACGAACGCCTGCAGCGGTTGACCGAAGCCCACACGGCCTTGTTAGAGCGCAAAAACCGCCTGGATCCCGCCTGGGACAACGGTCTGTTTGAGCGGTATGTGTACCCGGTGCTTACTGCCGCGCACACACCGCTTTTCTGGCGCTACGATCTCAATCCAGAAACCAACCCTTATCTGATGGAACGCCTGGGCATCAATAGCGTGTACAACGCCGGCGCTTTGTTGTTCAACGACAAGATTCTGCTCATCTGCCGCGTGGAAGGCTACGACCGTAAATCCTTCTTCGCCGTGGCCGAAAGCGCGACAGGGGTGGACGGCTTCCGCTTCTGGGATTACCCCATTGTCATGCCCGAAACCGCCGATCCTGACGTCAACGTCTACGATATGCGCGTCGTCAAACACGCGGACGGCTGGATTTACGGCATCTTCTGCACCGAGCGCCAGGACCCCACCGCGCCGCCCGGCGATCTGAGCAGCGCCATCGCCCAGGCCGGCATTGCCCGTACCCACGATCTCCAGACCTGGGAGCGCCTCGACGATCTCCAAACGACCGCGGCGCAGCAGCGCAACGCCGTCCTACTGCCGGAGTTTATCCAGGGGAAGTATGCCTTCTACACCCGCCCACAGGACAACTTCATCGAAGCCGGGAAAGGCGGAGGCATCGGTTTTGGGCTGGCAGATGATATCGAACACGCCAAGATCGAAGAAGAAACCATCGTCGATCCGCGCGCCTATCACACTATCAAGGAACTGAAGAACGGGGCAGGCGACATCATCAAGACCCCCGCGGGCTGGCTGCACATCGCTCACGGCGTGCGCGGTTGTGCGGCGGGACTGCGCTACGTGCTCTACGCCTTCCTCTGCGCCCTCGACAACCCCGCGCAGGTCCTCTACCGCCCCGGCGGCTACCTGATGGCCCCGCTAGGCACGGAACGCGTCGGCGACGTCTCCAATGTGCTGTTTTGCAACGGCGCCGTCGCCCGCGAGAACGGCGACATGTTCATCTACTACGCTTCATCCGACACGCGAATGCACGTCGCCACCACCACCGTGGACAAGATGCTGGATTACGTGATGTACACACCGGAAGATGGGATGCGCTCCGCCACATGCGTCGCCCAGCGCAGTGAATTGATCCGCAAGAACCTGGAATTGCGCAATTGGTGATTTTTAATTTCTTTCAGGAGACAAGACTATGCCACTAACTTTCGATTTTCCACTAGAGAAGCTACAAACGTATATGGGGATCAACCCCCGGCCGGCGGATTTTGATGCCTACTGGGACGCGGCACTGGCCGAGATGCGCGCGCTCGATCCGCAGGTCACATTGACGCCGGCAGCATTTCAGGCATCGTTTGCCGAATGCTTCGATATGACTTTCACCGGCGTCGGCGGTGCGCGTATTTATGCCAAGCTGCTCCAGCCGAAGAGCGCGCCCGCGCCACATCCCGCCGTGCTGATGTTCCATGGCTACGCCGGCGATTCCGGCGACTGGGCCGACAAGCTCGGTTACGTCGCCGCCGGGTTCACCGTCGCCGCGCTGGACTGTCGCGGACAGGGCGGGCGCTCCGAAGACAAGGGCGGCGTCACCGGCAACACGCTCCACGGGCACATCATCCGGGGGCTGGACGAAGCACTCAAAGGCGAGCCGGAAAAGCTGTATTACCGCCAGATGTTCCTCGACACGGCGCAGCTTGCCAAGATCGTGATGGAGATGCCCGATGTGGACCCCGCGCGCGTCGGCGCGACCGGCGGCAGCCAGGGCGGTGCACTCACCGTCGCCTGCATCGCGCTCGAACCGCATATCCAGCGGGCCGCGCCTGTCTACCCTTTCCTCAGCGACTACAAGCGCGTCTGGGACATGGATCAGGATACCGACGCCTACGCCGAACTGCGTGAGTATTTCCGCCACTTCGATCCACGCCACGAGGATGAGGACGCCATTTTTGAACAGCTCGGCTATGTAGATATCCAGCATCTCGCCCCACGCATCCGCACCCATGTGCAATGGTATACCGGCTTGCGCGATACGATCTGCCCGCCTTCCACCCAGTTCGCTGCTTACAACAAGATCATGTCCGCAAAGGAAATGGTCATCTACCCCGACTTCGGCCACGAAGGATTGCCGGGTAGCAATGACCTTATCTTTCAATTTATGATGGGGTTGTGACATGATACGTGAGGCGTGATGCGGAATCGGCCAATCTCGCATCACGCCTCGCCCCACCCCCACTTTTTCTCCCCCTGCGGGGGAGCAGGGGATAGAGGGGATGAGAGGGTCATCACCTATGACCGAAGTAGCAGCCCATAATGAAATACATCCCAATTCGGTCAGCGCGCCATGGGCAAGGTGAAATAGAACCGGCTTCCCTCTCCCAGCGCACTCACCACTCCCACTTCGCCGCCGAGTTTCTCCATGATGCGCCGTACAATGGAAAGTCCCAGACCGTAGCCTTGCGCCCGTACCTGCTCCAGGCGAGTGAACGGCGCAAACAACTTCGCCTGCGCCTCCGGCGTAAGCCCGGGGCCGTTGTCACGCACCCAGAACTGGATACTGGTTGCCTGGTGCTGGATGCCCGATGCTGGATCGAGCTTTGAGCCTTCAGGTTCAAGGAAGGTGTAGCCGAGTTCCACGTGGGGCGGGATGCCCTCGCGGGGACGACCGCCGTACTTGAGCGCGTTGCCGATGTAGTTGGCCCACACTTCTTCCACCCACGGGGCGTGACCGAGCGCCACAGGCCACGTATCGGGCATGGTGATGGACGCCCTCGTTTCCTGAGTGACCAACAGAAACCGGGCGCACACCTCCTGGACAATCTCTTTCATATCCAGAGGGACAGAGACCACCTCTTCTTTGCGCACGCCGGCCAGGAGCAGCAGTTCCTTGATGATCATGTCGAGCTTTTCACTGGAACGACGTATCGTCTGGATGGCGCTATGCAGTTCCTCGGCGGACAGGGTGTCATAAGCCTGTTCCAAGAAGCGCGCATAGCCAATCACCAGCCCCACCGGATTCTTGAGGTCATGCGCAACGGTATGGGCAAAGGCATCCAATTCGGCGTTTTGCACCGCCAGTTGTTCGGCGTTACGCCGGAGGGCCTCCTCCACCTCCTTGCGCGCGGTGATGTCTTCTTTGATGGCGATATAGTTCGTGATCTGCCCGTTGGCATCTTGTACCGGCGCAATGGTGGCTGCTTCCCAATAGAGTGAACCATCTCGGCGCTTGTTGTGGAACTCTCCCCGCCAGATTTGCCCGCGGCTGATGGTCTCCCACAAAACCCGGTAGAAGTCGGCGTTATGCTCGCCGGATTGCAAACGGCTGTGATCGTGTCCCAACATCTCACCGGCCGTGTAGCCGGTAGCCTCTTCAAAACGCGGATTCACATACTGGATAAGGCCAGCAGTATCCGTAATCTCAATAATGCTCCCGCTCTGCTCAATCGCCAGAGTCAGCTTGCGCAGTTCGAGGTTTTGTGCTTCCAACTGCCCGGCGTGATCCCGCAGCGCCTGGTACAAACGGGCATTCTCGATAGCGATAGCGGCCTGGGCCGCAAACGCCTCGGCCAAGCGGGCATGGGCCGGCGTGTAAAAACCGGGCTCCTTTTTGTCGAGTGCGATCATCCCGATCAGACGGTCGCCCACCAGCATCGGCACGCCGAGCCAGGCACGAATGCCCACTTCGGCATGGGGAGACTGACGCAATACCGCGTAGACTGCCGGCCCGTCGTCCACGATAAACGACGCCCGGGTACGTATCACCTCATGGTTAGGATTATCCGAGCGTTCAGGATCGAAAGTAATGCCGCGAATCTGTTCCCAATGGGGGAACCCCCGTCCGCCGACGATCTCCAACCAGGGCTTTTTCCCCTCTGGAACCTCACGCAACAATTGGACCGAGGCCGTATCGTAGGGTACCACTTGCTGCAATTGAGCCAGAATACGATCGATGACTTCGTCATGGTCCAGGGCACTCGTGAGCGCCAGGGCTGCCTCGCGCAGGGTTTCAGTCTCCTGCCAGAGCACCTGGGACTCGCGCAACAGTAAAGATTTTGCCACTGCCAGGGAGATCTGCCGGGCCGTCTGTTCCGCCCGCGTGACCTCATCGGCCGTGAAGTGATGCAAGGTGTTGAAAGCAATCAGCGCAGCGCCCAATTTACGCTCGCCGGCGACCAGTGGCAGCGCCAGCATCGAGCGTGTCGGATACCGCGCGGCAATACGCGGGCTGAGATAGGGAGTGTTGAACACGTCATCGGCCACGAGAGGATGACCAATGGACAATGCCGACTCGGTCATCGTCTGCTCGCGCGGCGCCGTTGTCCCGGACAGGATCGGTTTCCCCTGCGGGTAAGTATCACGTAAGAGACCGTAGGCCGCGGCCGGTGTCACCACCCGCGTGGCTTCATCCCATAAGGTGATGTAGCATCCATCAGCGTCAAACAACTCGCCCAGCCGGTCGGCCAGAAGCTGCACCAGAGCCGAAAAGTCCGGCGTTTCCAGTGCCGCATAGGTGACGTCGTTAAGGGTCGTCAGAAAACGCTCCCGTTCCTCAAGCGCATGGACCGTCTGCTCCAACAGGGCCTTACTCTCCTGTAACTGCGTCGCGGCCCGCTTACGTTCGACAATCGTCCAGATGACATCGGCGATGTAAGCAACCAGCTCAACATCCCCTTCATTGTAATCGGTCGACTTGTTGCCAACGCCGAGGATGGCCACGATACGTCCATTGGCTATGGTGGGTACCACCAATTCGCGCTCAACCGCGACGTGTCCTGGCGGCATTCCTTTGCGATGCGGCAACGCCATGTAATCATTGTGAATGACGGGTTTCCGTTGGCGAACACAATCGGCCCATACTCCGGCCTGGTCAATGGGGTAGTGCAAGCCGGCGCCTTCCGCCTTGCAGAATTCCTGCAAGGTGCGGGTAGACCAGGCCTGGAGGGACAAAGTTTTCTGGTCGTCGCCGACAAAATGGTAAAAGCCGATAGGACTGCGGGTCAGCCTGCCGATTTCATCCAGAGCGCACTGCATCAATTCGGCCAGGGAATGGTCGGCGGCAAATTCCAACAATTGTAGCCGCAACTGAACCAGCTCCTCGGCCTGCTTACGCGCGGAGATATCGCGGGTAACACCGTAGACTTCGATGTGACCGGTGTGGGGATTGCGCACAAATCGAGCCAGTACTTCTACCCACACCATGGTGCCATCCTTGCAAGGCTGTTGCACTTCTCCGATGAAAGATGGGGACTGCATGGCCTTTTCATCGGCGAGGAAGGCGGTCAGCCGTTCACCCATCACTTCACGGATGTAAGCGGCGTGCTCGGAGGACAAAGCTTCATCCAATGACTCGGCCATGGCTTCTTCAACGGTATACCCCCGCAAACGTTCCACCAAGGGGCTGATGTACGTAAAACGCATCGTCTCAACGTCGAAGGTCCAGATGACATCGCTGATGTTTTCGGTGAGAAAGCGGTACTTTTCCTCGCTGGCACGCAAAATTTCTTCTGCCCGCCGGCGCTCGTCAATGTCGGCGTGGGTGCCGATCATACGCAGCGGTGCCCCTGTGTCGGTCCACTGAATGACTTTTCCCTGATCAAGAACCCACTTGTAGGTCCCATCCTTGCACAAGAGGCGATGTTCATTGCGATAGAACGGCGTTGCGCCGCTGAGGTAGGCATCCAAATCCTGTTGGCAAGCGGCCACGTCATCAGGGTGGATGCGGCTAGACCACTCATCCAGCCCGGCGCCGATCTCATGGGGCGCGTAGCCAAGCATGGTCTTCCATTGCGGTGAGAAATAAACCTGGTTGGTCTGCAGGTTCCAATCCCACACCCCATCGCCGGCGCCTTCCAGGGCGAACTGCCAGCGCCCTTCATTCTGCCGCAGTGTCACCTCGGCCTGCTTGCGCAGGGTGATATCGCGCACCAGCGTCTGCAAAGCCGGGCGGCCTTCATAGTCAATCCGGGCGGTGGCGACCTCCACAGCGACGGCAGAGCCATCCAGGCGCAGTAGTTTTTCTTCGAGCAACGGTGTCGTCTCCCCGCTGGCGAACGTCGCGGCGATACGCTGCGCCGCCCTCTCACGGTAGTCAGGATGAATGAAATCGTGGACTGATTTGCCGAGGAGCCCTGCCGGCCCGGTCGCGCCGCACAAGGCCACGGCGGCAGCATTGACAAAGAGAATTATGCCGTCGCGATGAACCACCAGCGCGTCAGGCAAGAGGTCGATCAACTGCCGCCAGCTTGTTTCACCCTGCTGCCAAGCCGTCTGTTGAGTCTGAATATCGGATGGACGACGCTCCAAGTTTCCCCCACCAGACTAATCTTGTGACCCACTTCCAGAAATCATGCCATTTTATGAGCATAGTTTATCCTCATTATGTCAAACAGGCAAACACGTAACTATTCAGCCACCCTTGCCAGGTGGCGAATGGGACTTGGGGGGAGGGTGCGGCATAAGTTGACACTTCGGCCATCGGCGCTGACCCTCTCGTCCCCCCCCTTCTCCCCCCCAAGCGGGGAAGCAGGGGGGGCGAAAATAAGGACCAGAATTGTGGCTTTAAATTGGTAGGGATTGCGGTATACTCTACTCATCCCAGCGAAGGTGAAGGATGACGGTGATTGAACAGGCAATAGATTTCCCCAACCGGGTCTACGGCATCCAATTGAAGTTGGCGCAGTATCCCATCCTGGCCCGCAAGATTCGCGAGCGAATGCGCCAGGAGTTGTTCTCCAAGGGCATCGTCACATTGACGGAGTTCGAGGCCGAGGTGCGGGAGAAAGCCATCCTCTCGCAGTACCGCGAGGGGCTCCACGATCCCTTCGGTCAGGAGCCAGAGCGGGTGTGGAACGAGCGCCTGGCCGTCGTGCGCGATCAACTGACCGATTTCTACTTTGCCTATAACCTGCCCGCCGACCGACTGGAAGACATCATCCAAGTGGTGCTCGCCAGCCGCGCCGCGCCGCAGGACCAGGAACTGGCCCTGACGTTCAACCCGGAGCTGGCTTCCTGGGATCTGCTTTTCAGCCAGGGCGAGGAATATGAAGCCCTCACACCCGAGAAACGCGCCGCAGTGCAACACCACCTGCGCGAAATCGTCGTCGTGCTCATCAAGGGGATGCTCAGCGATCAACTGGAGTTCGTCGGCGTCGCCAAAGAATTGTTCACCATTCACGACCTGATCGATATCCGGCGGCGCTGCATTGGACGGGGTAAAATCGGCGGGAAAGCCGCCGGGATGTTGCTGGCGCAGAAGATCCTGCAAAAAGCCGATCCCGAAGACGCCATGGACATAGGGGCTGGCGTGGAAATCCCCGATTCCTACTTCATCGGCGCCGATGTCTTCTACGATTTCCTGCTGATCAATGGGTTCTCACGTTACATGAACCAGAAGTATCGCTCACGCGAAGAGATAGAGGCCGACTATCCCAAAATCCGCCGCGCTTACATCGCCGGGCATTTCCCCGGTGAGATCATCTACAGCCTGGGGCGTGTTTTGGAACGGGTGGGCAACGCCCCGTTGATCGTCCGCTCATCCAGCCTGCTGGAAGTCCATTTCGGCGCGGCGCTCGCCGGCAAGTACGAAAGCGTCTTCTGCCCCAACCAGGGTACGTCCGAAGAAAACCTGTCCGCGCTGCTCACCGCCGTGGCGCGGGTATACGCCAGCACCCTCAGTCCCGATGCGCTGCTGTACCGCCAACGCATGGGGCTGGTGGACTATGATGAGCGGATGGCCGTGCTGATCCAAAAAGCAGAGGGAACTTACTACCACAACTATTTCTTCCCCACGGTCGCCGGGGTTGGCTACAGCCGCAATCCTTTCCGCTGGAATCCCAAAATCCGGCGTGAGGATGGCTTTTTGCGCCTGGTCAGCGGCTTTGGCACACGCGCCGTAGAGCGGGTGGCGAATGACTATCCACGCATCGTCGCCCTGAGCCATCCACAATTGCGCCCCTACGTGGGCATGCGGGAAACGCGCAAGTACTCACAGCATTTCATCGATGTGATGGATATAGAAGCCAACGCCCGCAAGACTCTGCCGGTGCGCGAGGTCATCGAAGACGACTATCCGGCGCTGCGCTACCTGGCCTCCCTGGACAAAGGCGACTACCTGTCTCCTATCATCTCGCGGCTCGACGCCCAGGACACCCGTGACCTCATCCTGACTTTCGAGCAACTGACCACCGACAAACACTTCGTCGCCCTGATGCAGACGATTCTCAAAAAGCTGGAGCGCTATCTGCAATGGCCCGTGGACATCGAATTCACCGTCGATATTCAGCCGAAGTATCCTCACGCCGATTACACCGTGCATTTACTGCAATGCCGTCCGCTGGTCAGCCAGAAACAGGTCAAGAACATCGAAATCCCGGACTCCATTTCCGAATCCAGTCTGATTCTGCAAGCCAGCAAGCTCGTACCGCAAGGTGTGGTCTCGAAAATACGCTACATCATTTACGTGGATCCCAAACAGTACAGCCAGGCACCCACCTACGAGACGAAGTTCGAGATTGCTCACCTGATCGGACGGCTCAACAAGCGGCTAGAGAACGAGTCGTTCATCCTCATCGGGCCGGGGCGTTGGGGGAGTTCCGATGTCGACCTGGGCGTCAAAGTGACCTACGCCGACATCTTTAACACCAAAGTGCTGGTCGAGATTCCACTGCTCCGCGAGGGCAGTACGGCGGAGCCTTCGTATGGCACACATTTCTTTCAGGATTTGATCGAAACGGGCATTTTCCCCCTGCCTATCGCGCCTGGGCCGGGTGCGATGCTCAACACGACGTTTATCAACAGCGCCCCCAACCTCCTGGGCGAGTTACTGCCCGACGACGCAGCCTACGCGCCCTACGTTCACGTCGTCGATGTGCCGGCGTTCGGCAAGGGGCGCTACCTCGAAATCGTCATGAACGACGAAGAGGAACGCGCCGTGGGGTATTTGAAAGCGCCAGGATGACCTGTTCCAAAAAAGTAACTATGCAGCCACCCTGGCCAGGTGGCGAACGGGACTTTGGGGATGGGTCTCATGGGTTGACACTGCGACCATAGGTGCTGTCCCGCTCATCCCCCCTTCTCCCCCGCCAGCGGAGGAGAAGGGGGCAGGGGGGATGGGCGTATAGAAACACACCTCTCTCGTCATCCCAGAGCGTCTGGCATGCCAAAATCCGCGCCCAACCTGGCATAGGGCGCAAGGCCGGTTTACCGTCTACTGCTTACACCCAGCCGCGCAATTTGCAGGCTTCGGCGACCCGCCCAACAGCGACGATGTAGGCTGCCATGCGGTTGTCGACACCGTATTTCTCCGCCGCCTGCGCGACTGAATGGAACGCCGCCGTCATTTTTTCATCCAACAGTTCGTGGACCTGCGCTTCTTTCCAGTAATAGCCGTAGGCGTTCTGCACTTGCTCGAAATACGAGACGGTGACGCCGCCGGCATTACACAAGAAGTCGGGCAAGACGTAACTACCATTGTCGTGCAAAACTTCGTCGGCATCCACCGTCGTCGGGCCGTTGGCTAACTCGGCAATGATCCTGGCCTTGATCCGGTCCGCGTTCTCAGCCGTAATCTGGCTCTCCAAGGCTGCCGGAGTCAAAATATCCACCTTCAGTTCCAGCAATTCCGCATTCGTGAGATTGTCCGCCTCGGAGAAATTGATGACCGAACCGGTATCATGCTTGTGCGCTATGACAGCCTTGCCGTCCAACCCGTGGGGATTGTAGATGCCACCCTGGGAGTCAGAAACGGCAACCGTTTTGATCCCCAGAAGCGACGCTCCCAACGTCGCAGCATACTGACCGGCATTGCCAAAGCCCTGGACCGCCATCGTCGCGGCGTGCGTATCGATAGCGAGCTTTTTGGCTGCTTCACGGATGCAGTACATCCCACCACGCGCCGTGGCATCACTGCGCCCGGCGGAACCGCCCAACGGCAGCGGCTTGCCGGTAATCATCCCGGGGACATTGTGTCCACGCATGACGGCGTACTCATCCATCATCCATGCCATAATCTGCGGCGTCGTGTAGACATCGGGCGCGGGGACGTCCATGTCCTCGCCGAGGATGCGCCCCACCTGGCGAATGTAGGCCCGACTCAACCGCTCTAACTCGCCGGGTGACATGGCCTTGGGGTTGCAAATGATGCCCCCCTTCCCCCCACCCAAAGGAATGTCCATCACTGCCGTCTTCCACGTCATCCACGCAGCCAACGCGCGCACCGTGTCGATGGTCTCATGAGGATGAAAGCGCAAGCCGCCTTTGGTCGGGCCACGCGAGTCATTGTACTGCACCCGGAAACCATGGAAGATCTCCGTGGAGCCATCGTCCATTCTCACCGGCAACGTCACGTGCAATTCACGCACAGGCCAGCGCAGCAACTCGTGGACGGCCGGCTCCAACTGCATGATCTCCGCGGCAATATCCAACTGTTTTTGCGCCATCACAAACGGATTAAGTTCTTCTTGAGTCATCTTTCTCCTCCTCCTTCAGCCAGTTTCCATACCGCCAGGCCACAAAAGTCTCACCCGGCGCCTTGGCTGAGACTTTTGTGACTTTACCCCAACCGGCAGAAGCCCCCCTCGCCGGTTTGTAACCCCCCATTATACTACGACACTACCGGCGTCAACCAACCGTGGCGATCCTGCACTTCCCCGCCAATAATGCCGAAGAACTCCGTCTGCAAGCGCTCGGTGATCGGGCCGCGCTTGCCACTGCCGACAGGAATATGATCGACCGAACGGATCGGTGTGACCTCAGCCGCGGTACCGGTGAAGAACACTTCATCGGCTATGTACAACATCTCACGCGGTAAAGGCTCTTCCTTCACCACGTAACCTAAATCATGCGCCAGGGTGATGATGCATGCACGGGTCACTCCCTGCAAAATAGAGGCGTAAGGTGGCGGGGTGTAAATGACGCCGTCGCGGACGACAAAGACATTCTCGCCGCTGCCTTCACTGATGAAACCGTTGATGTCCAACGCGATCCCTTCCGCGTAACCGCGTTCGGCTGCCTCCATAGCAATAAACTGCGAGTTGACGTACTGCCCGCCGATCTTGGCGGCTGCCGGAGACGTCGCCGGCGCCAGCCGCCGCCATGAACTCACCCCCACATCCACACCCTGCTCGATGGCCTCGGGCCCCAAATAGCGCCCCCATTTGACGGCGATAATGCTCACATCGACCGGACCCGGCAGGGGATTGACGCCCAGCCGGCTTTCTCCACGAAAGACCAACGGGCGGATGTAGCAAGACTTGACCCGATTCGCCTTGACCGTGTCGCTGATCGCCTGCTTGATTTCCTCCGGTGTGTAACTGATATCCATCCGGAAAATCTTGCCCGAAGCGAACAGACGCTTGACGTGCGCTTCAAGGCAGAAAATGTGCGGCTGCTCCTTGATCTCGTAGACACGGATGCCCTCGAAGACGGTGGACCCATAGTGCAGGGCGTGCGCCGTCACGTGAACCGTGGCCTGCTCCCAGGGAAGCAATTTGCCATTCAGCCAAATATACTCTGTTTTGTCCTGTGTCATGATGCTATTATCTCCTTATGATGTGATGTTTGCAGTCAAAGGTAGACCGCGCGCCAAGATTCGCGCGACGGGAGACAAGGGGAACGCTCCCTCGGTCTACCGTCTGCTGCCTATTGTAACACTGCGCCTTCACTCGCCGATGTCACCATCCGCGCGTAGCGCGCCAGCCAGCCATGCTGGATTTTAGGCGGATGGGGTGTCCAGCCCGCGCGCCGCCGGGCGATTTCCGCATCGGAGACGTGCCATGTCAGGGTGCGCTGGGGGATGTCGATCTCGATGGCGTCCCCTTCCTGCACCAATCCAATGTTGCCGCCGCCGGCCGCCTCCGGTGAAACATGGCCCAGCGCCGCACCCCGCGTCGCGCCGGAAAACCGCCCGTCGGTGATGAGCGCCACACTGGCATCCAGGCCCATGCCGGAAAGCGTCGCGGTGGGCAGCAGCATCTCACGCATCCCCGGCGCGCCGCGCGGCCCCTCGTAGCGGATCACGACCACATCGCCGGGGGAGATCGCGCCGCCGAGGATCGCCTCCAGCGCGGCTTCCTCGCCATCGAAAACGCGCGCCGGGCCGCAATGGTGCAACATCCCCGCCGCGACCGCTGCCGCCTTCACCACCGCGCCATCGGGTGCAAGATTGCCGTGCAAGATAGCGATGCCGCCTTCCGCGCTGTAGGGATTGTCCGCCGGGCGCAAAACGTCGCTGCGTCGCCGCGCCGTAGCGAGGTTTTCCCCTACCGTCTTGCCGGTCACGGTAGGGAGGTCAGTGTGCAGAACACCCTTGCCGCGCAGCTCGGCCATCACGGCGGGAATGCCGCCCGCCTCGTCCAAATCCTGAATGTGATGTGGCCCCGCCGGGCTGAGCTTGATAAGGTACGGCGTGCGTTTGCCGATCATGTCGAACGTCTCCAGCGACAGCTTAACGTCGGCGTCGTGAGCGATGGCAGGCAGGTGGAGCACGGTGTTCGTCGAGCCGCCGAGCGCCATATCCACCGCGATGGCGTTCTCGAAGGCCGCCGCCGTCATGATGTCCCGCGGGCAAAGGTGCGCTTCCAACAGTGCCATGACCTGCATCCCGGCTTGCTTCGCCAGGCGCAAGCGCGCTCCGCTGACGGCGGGAATCGTCCCGTTGCCGGGCAAGCCCATGCCGAGTGCCTCGGTCAGGCAATTCATCGTATTCGCGGTGAACATCCCGGCGCAGGAGCCGCAGCCGGGGCAGGCCGACATTTCCAATGCAGCCAGTTCCACATCGTCCAGCGCGCCGGTTTTGTACTTACCCACAGCTTCAAACAGCGCATTGAGGTCGATATCGGCGCCGGCGTAGCGTCCGGCGAGCATCGGTCCGCCGCTGACGAAAATCGCCGGGATATTCAACCGCCCGGCAGCCATCAACATCCCCGGCACAATCTTATCGCAATTGGGGATAAAGACCAGTCCGTCGAAGGCGTGGCCCATCACCATCGACTCGACCGCATCGGCAATCAACTCGCGGCTGGGCAGCGAGTAACTCATCCCCACGTGGCCCATCGCTATGCCGTCACATACGCCGATGACGTTGAACTCCAGCGGCGTCCCTCCTGCTATCCGCACGCCGGCCTTCACCGCAGCGGCGATCTGGTTGAGATGGGCGTGCCCCGGCACGATTTCGTTGAACGAGTTGACGATCCCGATAAGCGGGCGTTCCAATTCCTCCGGCGTCAACCCCGTCGCATAGAACAGACTGCGATGCGGGGCGCGCTCGAAACCTTTCTTGACTGAATCACTACGCATAAAAATCCTCCTGATACGTGAGCGGGTTTTGGTATGCCAGGCGCTCTGGAATGACGAGATAAATGTGTTTCTATACGTCCATCCCCCCTGCCCCCTCAGGGAGGGCTTAAAGTTGCTGACAGACAACTGCTCCCATTTCCTCTGTATTGACCCGCTTCATCCCCGCGGTGTAAATATCCCGCGTG
Source organism: Anaerolineae bacterium (assembly GCA_035415725.1). Classification (GTDB taxonomy): domain Bacteria; phylum Chloroflexota; class Anaerolineae; order B4-G1; family SLSP01; genus DSWT01. Next base: position 24,063 of record DAOOGN010000065.1, read on the forward strand.
CGGTAACCCTCCGCGATGACATCGGCGACGGCCTTCTCCACAGCATCGGCCTCTTGACCCAGGCCGAAGGAATACCGCAGCAGTAACGCCACGCTCAAAATCGTCGCCAGCGGGTTAGCAATGCCTTCCCCGGCGATGTCGGGTGCACTGCCGTGGATCGGCTCGTAGACGCCATTGCTGCCCGCGCCCAATGATGCCGAGGCCAGCATCCCCATCGAGCCGGATAGCATGGAGGCTTCGTCGGTGAGGATGTCGCCGAACGTGTTCTCGGTCACGATCACGTCGAAGTCCGCCGGGCGGCGCAACAAGTGCATCGCGGCGGAGTCAACGAGCATAGACTCCCACGTCACGTCGGGATAATCGGCGGCGACCGCCGTGACCACGCGCCGCCACAGCCGCGAGGACGCCAGCACGTTGGCCTTGTCCACCGAGGTGACCTTCTTCCGCCGCAAGCGCGCCAGCTCGAACGCCTTACGCGCGATGCGCTCGACCTCGTAATCTGCGTAGAGCATCGTATCGTAGGCGGTCATATCGTCAGGCGTGGCCTCCTTGCGCGGACCGAAGTACAGGCCGCCGGTCAGCTCACGCACCACGACCAAATCCACGCCGTCCAGTCGCTCCGGGCGCAGGGGAGATGCCTCGCGCAATTCCAGAAAGACCTGCACCGGGCGCAGGTTGGCGTAGAGGGCCAGCCCCTGGCGCAGGCCGAGCAGTCCTTGCTCCGGGCGCACTTTGGCGGTGGGATCGTCCCACTTGGGGCCGCCGACCGCACCGAGCAGCACGGCGTCGGCATGCCGACAGGCGTCGAGCGTGGAGGCAGGCAACGGATCGCCCGTCGCGTCGATGGCACACCCACCGATGAGATGATTCTCGAACGTGAAGGTGTGGCCGAATTTCGCCGCCACCGCACGCAGAACTTTGACGCCCTCGGCCACCACGTCCACGCCGATGCCGTCGCCGGGAAGGGTTACGATGTTTGCTTGCATAAAGTCTCCTTAAATGTTTACTAAATGTGTATCTATTCAGGCTCGTAAACCTGACGAAGCCACTTATTCCCTATGCCAGGT
>DAOOGN010000066.1:0-24838 GCA_035415725.1 Anaerolineae bacterium
CCGTTTTTTGTCAATACCGGGCCCTGTTTATCGAGGCATTTGTCAAAAGTCCAATGAATAGATACAACAGTTTTAAGTTTGTATCGCGAATGACACGAATTTTTATACTTTTTGCCTCAATGCGTGGCCGGTTTCTTAATTCCAACCATGCGCCATCCTGAAGGACCGGCGAAGTTTGCACCTTCGCCAGGGTTTTGTATAATTGTAATTGAAGTTGTCCTGATCTTGTGGGGAGAGTAAGGTGTATTCCGACATCGATGCTCATATCCGACGCTGGCCCTCGCGGGTGATGCTCGTCAGCCTTAGCCTGGGTATCCTGGTGCTCGTCATCCTGGGAAACTTTGCCCTGCACCGCATGCGGCAACGCGCGGCGGCGCTGGAAGCCCCTGCCACGCCTGCTCTCGCAACACCCTCCCTGCCGGAGGACACCGTACTGCCGTTCCCCACCGCTGTCGGTGTGACCGTCGAGGACGGTTCCACCACAGACAATCCCGGCGCGGAGCCACCCGCTTCCACGCCCTTGCCCCCTATTCGGCGCAACCTCGCCCGCACCACGATTCTGCTGCTCGGCAGTGACGTCCGCCCGCAAGATGACGGTCCCTGGCAGACAGACACGATCATACTGCTGACGCTCGATCCGGACACGGGACAGGCCGGCGTCCTGTCGATCCCCCGTGACCTGTGGGTGCCGATTCCCGATCATCTCAACGGGCGCATCAACACGGCCTGTTACCTGGGAGACGTGGATGCTTATCCCGGTGGCGGTCCGGCGTTGGCGATGGAGACCGTCAGGCAGAACCTGGGTGTCGCCATCCAGCATTATGTACGGGTGGATTTCCAGGGCTTAGTGACGTTGGTCGACCTGATCGGTGGCATCGATGTGAACGTGGAGCGCACCATCGACGATCCCAACTACCCTTTTTTGGGGCCGGATGGTGAGGAAGTTTATGGACGACTGACCATCGAGGCCGGACCACAGCACTTTGATGGGGATATGGCGTTGAAGTATGCCCGTACCCGCTACAACGGCGGCGATATCGACCGCACACGCCGCCAGCAGCAAATTCTCAGGGCAATTCTTCAGCGTGTGGCCGACCTCAAACTGCTGCCGGAGTTGCTGGACAATGCCCCGGAAATTTACGCGACGCTACAAGCCTCGGTGCAGACCGATATGTCGCTTGACGTCATCGCCAAACTGGCGACGCAGGCGCTGCAGGTAGAAGGGGCCAACCTTCGTTTTCGCGTGATTGACGATACGTGCGTGCGCCCCTGGACAACGCCGGACGGCGGGCAGGTGCTGCTGCCGTTGTGGGACAAAATCCGCCCTCTGCGCGACGATGTCTTCGGGGTTTCCTTACCGACCGAAGCGCCTTGATGTCTCTCCCCCGGAAAATAGTCGGTTGGGTAGAGCGAATCGCCCATTCGCTTTAACTACATCTTGCCCAGCCGGTCGATCAGTTCCATACACGCCCGCCCGTTGTGATACGGGCATTTCCAGAAACTCACTTTAGCGGCGGATCTATCCACAGCATGGTCTTTGGTCACGTGGCGGAACCACTCGCCGTACTGCCGGTCGATGAAATAGGTCTCAATGAAGTCCCAACTGCGCAATGCGGCTTGCAGGAAATGGGCTTGCCCGGAAAGCTGATAGGCGTTGAGGAAGCCGACGGCGGCTTCGGCCTGAGGCCACCACTCGAAATCGGGGTCGGTGACGCCGCTCGGATCACCTTCGTTGACCAGGCCGCCCTCGGCATCCAACCCCTCGTCGTAGATCGACTGCGCCATCTTCACCGCGATGGTCTTGGCTTCTTCGCTGCGGCGTTCGTCCCCCAGTACGGTGGCGGATTCAACCAGCAACCAGTTCGTTTCGATGTCGTGCCCGTAGGAGATGTGGTCGGTGCGCGAATTCCAGCTTTCATCGAAGAACAGCAAGGTGTGAAACGTCGTCGGGCTGATGATACGGTGCATCATGAGGTCGATGTTCTCTGCCTGGCGCAGGCGCAGTTCTTTGTGGTCCCAGACGCGCAGCAGGTTGGTGTACGCCTCCATCACGTGCAGGTGCGTGTTCATCGATTTCATCTCGTTCATGTCGATGGCGCTCAGCCGCAGGTCGGTCTCGAGCTGCCAGTCGCGCGTGTACGCCTCGAAATAACCGCCGTACCGGGGATCGTGGCTGTGTTCCTCCATCAGGCGAAAGAGCGCGATGGCTTTGTCGAGCGCGTCTTGTGCCCCGGTGGCGCTGTAGTATTCCGCCAGCGCGTAGATGCCGAATGCCTGCCCATAGATCTGTTTGCGGGGGCGGATTGGCTCACCGTCCGCAGCGATCATCCAGTATAGGCCGCCGCAGGTGTCGTCCCAGAAGTGCGTCAGGAGATCGTCGTAGGCCCAACGAGCCATCTCCAGGTATTCCGGCGCGCGATAGCGTTTATAGGCGGCGGCGTAGGTCCACAAGATGCGCGAACTGAGCAGCGCCCCGCGCGGCGCGTCCTTGTCTACGACCAGCGTGTTGGAGATTTCCCCGTAGAATCCGCCGCGTTCTTGGTCGACCGCGTGCTTGATCCAGAAAGGCAAGATGTTCTCCCGCAGCTCGGTTTCGGCTTTGTGGATGTAGGTTTGACGTAGGGTTTGATCCATGAATTTCTCCTCTGCGAAAATCAGCGGTCAGATTGACCAACGGCGCGATAGAGCCTGCCGGTTCTCTGAGACTTGGCGTGGTGATGGAAAAACGACTTTAGTTTTTGCCACGAATGACACGGATTGCACCGATTTTTTATACTTTGCGTGTCAATCCGTGGCTGGTTTCTTATTTCGACTCCACGAAATCCTGAAGAACCGGCTTGCAGTTCATCCGGCATGCGTGTGTGCCCGGCTTCTATCAAAAGGCTACGGACCCGCGCCTGGGAAAGTCCGGTTGGCACAAACATCTGTGGATAAAGGTATTCTTCCAGCAAGACTTTGCCGTTGATCCAACGATGTAGCCCGTTCCAAGTCTGCACGTCTGTGGCAACCCGGCGATGGTTGTCGTCATAGGGACGGCTTTATGCTGGTGTGCCCTCCAGACCCAACTCGGCGGCGATGGCTTGCATGGCTTCCAGGACAATGCCGATGTGCTCCGATAGTTCGACACCCAGCCGCGCTGCGCCGCGCTCGATGTCCTCACGTTTGACGCCGGCGGCAAAGGCCTTGTCCTTCCACTTTTTCCGCACCGAGTTGACCTGCACATCCAGGATGGACTTGCTCGGACGTACGAGTGCCGTGGCCGTGATCAGGCCGGTCAATTCGTCTACGGCGTAGAGGGCTTTTTCCATGGGTGTGTCTGGGGTGACGCCGGTGAGTTCCGGCGCATGCGCGGCGACGGCGCGGATCAGGCTCTCATCCCAGCCCATCGCGCGCATGATCTCCGCGCCCTTGAAGGGATGTCCTCCCGCTCCCAGGTCGGGATACCGCTCGTACTCAAAGTCGTGGATTAACCCCACGACGGCCCAGCGTTCTTCGTCCTCGTCAAAACGGCGGGCGTAGGCTTTCATCCCCGCTTCCACCGCCAGTGCGTGCGCGATCAGATGCGGGTTCTGCGTGTACTCGTTCAATACCTTCCATGCTTCTTCGCGTGTCGGCCACATAATTTTTCTCCTCCTCTCCCGGACGAACCGGAACCACACAAGATTTTGGCTACGCCAACCCTCTCAATGCTTATCCATGGCATCCTCTTCCACAAAAATCGGCAATGGCTCCCCCAATACCGGCGTGGGGTGGGCAATGTAGGTATCCCACCAGCCACGCCACAGGGCAGGGACTTCGCGCATCCAGTACCACACCAGGTCGCGGCGCGGATAGGATTGCCGGTCGGCGACGTAGCCGACGGCGTTCAATCCCAAGGCGTGACAGGTATGGAGGGCACGCGGCAGATGATAACGTTGGGTGACCAGCACTACATCGCGGACCTGAAAGATGTCGCGGGCGCGATAGCACGTGTCATAGGTGCGCCGACCGGCATAGTCGAGGACGATGTCATCGCGGGGTACACCCTGCGCGAGAGCGTATTCCAACATCTTCGCCGGCTCGTTGTAATCGGCGAAGCGGTTGTCGCCGCTGAAGAGTAATTTTTGCACGCGCCCTGCCCGGTACAGCTCGATGGCGGCGTCCAGACGATCCTTGAGGATCATGCTCAAGGCGCCGCTAGGCCAGTAGCCCGCTCCAAAGACCACGGCGACGGGTTGGCGTGGAATCTGCTTCAGCTCTGCCGGGACATAGATGAGAGGTTCATAGCGTGCGGTCAACGTCCAGGCCGTCCAGGCCGCACAGAGCGCGCCTCCCACCAGGACAACGCGCACCGCTGTTCGCATTTTTGATTTCATAGCGTTGACTTCAACGTGGCTCCTATCGTTTCGACGGCGACGACATCTGTCCCCCATATCAACCAGACCCTCTTGCCGGAACGGTAAAGAAAGACTGCGCCCTGCCGCCCCGACCACCAGTGTCCGGGGGGCAATGTCGTCGCGGGAATTGTATCGAGGATCAGGCCGGGAAGGAGTGGGTGCGGTAGAATATCCATCAATTGCCCGTAGAAATGCACTGCATCCCGGTTGGAATCCCACCCGATTTGCCAGACGATAGCATCGGCCCCGTCTGGGCCGGCCCATATCTGCAGCAGATCGCCGCCCCAGGTGAGAGCTGTTTCGACCCTGGCGGTGGTGTTGCTCCATTCTGCTACGGTCAGGCGCAGCATAGCTTCGCCGAGTGTGTCGGTGTGAGTCAAGACCCATCCTTTTCCTAAGGGTGGCTGGAGTGGCGTCAATAGCTCCGGCGCATCGTCTTCAAGGTAACGATCCACGTGCAACAGTTGTTCGGTGGAGCGGGGAGGGCGCAGTACGGCCGCATCAATGGCTGTTGTGCCGCCGCGCGTGTATAGATCCGTCACGAAGACATTGCCCAAGTCGAGCGTGAGACGGGTGAGATCATTCCACAAGGGAGCGGCGGTTTTCCAGCGGGGGATGATGGCCTGGGTGATGGAATCCGTCAAGGCTTGCGCTTGAGCGCTTCCTGGGGTGACGCCGGCATAAAGCCAGAGCGAGAAAAGCGCATCGCCGTCGCCCGTGGCCGTCAGCGCCAGCCTTCGATCCAGCGAATCTGCATTGGCGATGAGCTGCGGTAACTGTCCATATTGATCGGAAGTCGCCCGGGCGTAGCCATACGCGATTTGCCACTCCAATAGGTCGCGCGGACCCGTCCAGTCGCGCCGCAGGTAGAGTTCAGCGGTGTTTGAGACATACAGCGCCGCCAGGGTCTGGGCTTGCGCTACCGGGTCGACCTGCATCTGGGTATCGTCCTCGGGCCAGAGTCGCAGGGCTTTCAACGCGGTCTGCATAGAAAGGGGCAACGGCGGCTGCACTTTATAGTGTTGGTAGAGAGCCACTGCCATGGTGTGAGCATCAACCAGCGTCAAAGGTGTGCTCCATCGCGGCAGAAGGCCGCGGGCATCGGAGACTTGGGCGGCAATCAACCCTGCCTGCGCGACATCGAAAGGCGATGTCAAGGTAGAGGCGGGTAAAGTGGGGGAGGTAATGGACGGTTTTAGTGTGGGGGATGGTGATAATGATGGAAGGGCAGTATCTTGGAACGCCGGCGTGGGCAAAGGCGAAAGGATGGGGTGTGATTGAAGGGCCGTCCACACGCTCCAGCCTAAAAGTCCGCTCACGAGGACGACGCCGGCTGCCAATCCCCATAAAACCCGTCGCTGGACCGGCGTTAGACTCTGAAACCCGTGCATGCCAGAAGCACCCCGTGGACAACCATCGTTAGTATGCCCAGACTTTTGTTTTGCATACCCTCCATTGTAAAGAGCAGTAAGGGCTTGTCAAGCGGTATCGTGCCCATGAGGGGGCAGGGCTTGGGCCGGGCTCCGACCGTGTCCGCCACCGCCTGGGCCGGCGATGGCTCGGTCGGGAGACCGGCCACCGCCATTCAGGTGTCATTGTCACGCGGGACGCCGAGGTCTTGCGGTTTGGGTAATCCCGTTTATAATGAAACGTACTTTGGCAACGGAGAGGCGTATGGCAAAACTTTGCGGAAAAGGAATATGGTTGGCCCATTCGTATGACCTTCAGCGCGCCGCGGAGATGGCAACCAGCATTGGGGCCACCTCCTTGTTGGTCAAGGTCGGCCATGGCCCGTATTACTTCCCCGAAACGGCGCGCACGATGGTCAAAAGAGTACGAACTTTGGGTTTCCAACCGCTGGCCTGGGTACAAATCACCGACCACGCTCCTCAGGATGCGCTCAAGGCTATCGTCGAATCGCAGAACCTGGGTTATCAGGCGACGGTCTTGTTTCTCGGCAGCGCCTTCGTGACTGCCGATCAAGTGCGCCCCCTGGCTGAAGCTCTGAGCAATGCCGAAATTCCACGCCAACGGCTTTATCTGGCAACCCCGCCGTTTGCCCATTTGCCGGACCGTCGCCTCTTTGATGTGCTGGCGCCAGTCTGTCGGGCCGGATGGATGCCGCTTGCTTTTGCCGCCTGGGGAAACGATCCTGAACAGATTGTGCATCACGATATTTACCAAACTCTGGACACCCTCAGCCTGTTGTGGAATGAAACGCCGGAGATTTACCCTGTTTTGTCGCCGTTGCATAAATGGTCTGGACCGGTTTTCACGCCTGAGGAACTGATTCCCTGGATGGAAAGCATTGCGCGTCATGGTGTGGATTTTTTCAGCGTGTACCACGCTGCCGATGCTGAAAAAGCACTCTGGCCTTTATTCGGATCGCTCAACGTGCAGTGTCTGCAAGCCGCCGAAAAGGTGCTAACGCCCGAACCGGTGGCGGCAGGGATGGCGGCCATTCCACAACCTGTTTACATCACCGTGACGACGAACGATACCGTGTGGGGCATCATCACCCGGCATGGTTTGACCAAGCAGCAGTTTTGGGCGTGGAATGCGCATCTTTGGGAAAGCCGGGGCTTACCGCGCGACGCCGATTATCTCCAGGAAGGATGGCGCATTCGGGTCAAATGAGAGGAGGTTGGGATTTTTACTCCAATCTCCGCGGGGGGATGATTGTCATTACAGAAGACTATGGTATAATGCTTCCTTGCCGCCAGCTATGGCGGCAAGTTTTTGGAAGATGATGTGGTGAGGGAGATGATAAAATGAACCTGGTACAATCATTGGAACGCCAGATGACCATACCCAATCCCAATATCCCGACTGTGCGGGTCGGAGATATAGTGAAGGTTGCGGTGCGCATTGTGGAAGGTGACCGCGAACGCATTCAAGTTTTCCAGGGAATGGTTATCCGCATGCAGGGCGGCGGTGTCAACGCGAGTTTTACCGTGCGGCGGGTTGCCTCGCAGGGCATTGGCGTGGAGCGTACTTTTTTGCTCCATTCGCCGCGTATCGAGAAAGTAGAAGTCGTGCGGCATTCCAAGGTACGCCGTGCGAAGTTGTATTTCCTGCGGGAGCGTAGCGGTAAATCTGCCCGCTTGAGGGAACTGCACGACTAGGGGAATTCATTGGCCTCACACAAACCGCTGATTGGCGTTACCGGGCGGAAAGATATTTCCGCCCGTTTGCTTCATAGCCCGATGGACGCCGTTGGGGAGACCTATCTCCGTGCTATTCAGCACGTAGGCGGAACACCGGTGATCATTCCCTCAATGGTGATGGATGAGGATTGGGATGTTCTGGTCGCGCATCTGGATGGGCTGTTGCTTTCCGGGGGCGGGGATATCGATCCTCTTCTCTACGGTGAAGTGAGCGAACCCTGGATGGGGCAAGTGGATGCCGAGCGCGATGCTTCCGAGCTGGGGCTAGTGCGGAAGTGGTTGGCGTCAGGGCGTCCCCTGTTGGCGATTTGCCGTGGACATCAAGTGCTCAACGTGGCGTTGGGCGGAACTTTATATCAGGACATTGCCGCCTATATCCCCACAGCATTGGATCATAGCTCTGCTCCCGGCCGTCCCATGGAGAATGTGGTACATTCAGTGACGGTGGAACCCTCAAGCCGGCTGGCAACGATTCTTGGCGGAACGTCGTTTGCTGTGAATAGCGCGCACCATCAAGCGGTCAAGGCCCTCGGCGACAAACTAACCGTGGTTGCCAGGGCTGATGACGGCATTGTAGAGGCCATAGAACTCCGCGATCATCCCTTCTGTATGGGTGTGCAATGGCACCCGGAGGCCATGGTCAAGACTGGAGACACCATGTGGCCGCTGTTTGCGACTTTCGTCGCCACAGCAGGTTGTTGAGAACTCAGTAGAGGTGACAGATTAGGACTTACGCGAACAGGTGCCATCTTACCACCGGGTACGCAGAGATTGCAAAGATTTTGTGATTTCTCTGCGTACTTGGCGACCTCTCGGTGGAAAAACATTGTCATTGCGTAAGTCCTAAGATATAAAACGGCGGGGCGGAACCCCGCCGTTTATCTTGGCGCCGGGTCTTATTGGGGAGCCGGTGGTTCGGCGGCTTGCAGTACGATGGGACGCCCTTGTTTGAACGACTCCAATTGCTCCTCCAATTCCAGCCGCCGTGTTTCGGCCGCTGCCTTGCTCTCTTCTACCACTTGCTCGAGCTTCTCGCGGATACGCTTCTGCAGCGCCGCACCGGACTGGGGCGTGAAAAGCAACAATAAGACTCCGCCTGTCAATAGACCTGCGAGCAAACCGGCCAGAAATATCCCTAATTTGCGCATTGAGTACCTCCTCCTCCGAAAATAGTCAGTTATGTAGGACGCATTGCCAAATTATACGCCATACCTGCCAGGATGCAATCGAGATTATTCCTGTTCCAGAAGCATCAAGAGCCGGCTGACCCATCCCTCGCCCGCATCCGTTGTACAGGGTTCTACCTGGATGGTCGAGAGCGGAACGCCCTGCGGGGTGTCGATGTATAGTTTATAGACGTGTCCCGGTTCGACGGCAAAATCGGCGCGTTCCAGCCCGACCTCCGGCTTGAACCCGGTGACGGCACGGTCCGCTCCGTCTTCCCAGAGCAACCAGACCTCACGGCCCGGCAGAGGGAGCATCTCGACTTGTTCGCGTCGGCGCACGGTGATGGTGTGGGACAGCATCAGGGAGACGGTGATGTGCGGTTGAGCCTCGCAGGTGAAGGTCTGCGATACGATGCGCAGTGCTGTGAGTGGCTGGGGTGTGGAGAGGGGGGAGGGGGCCGTCAGCGTTGGCCTGGGAGATGGTGTGGCGGTAGGGGAACTGACCGTGGCTGTGGGGGGAACGATGACCGGCGGGGTAGGGGATGACGCCGGCGGCAGCGGCGGAACGACGGTCACTTCTCCTGTGTAGATGTGGACGGCGGGCGTATCGACGCCATAGAACGCGGCCAGTTCCGCCAGCCTTTGCAAGGTGACGAGGGGACGTCCGGCCACGACGGCCTGCTCTAACACTGTAGCCACGATAGGGCGGATCTCCGCCTCCGCCAAACCTTGCAGGCGCAATTGCGTCCGGTTCCAATTGCCCTCCGCGCCGTAGGCCAGCGCCGTCATCTGAATCCACTCCGTGCGATACGTTTTATCGAGCAGTGGCGGATAAGTGTCGTAGTATTGAGGCGGGGAGATGACCCACGTGTAGACCAATCCTGCTGCGAGGCCGAGGACGAGACCGGTGATGAGGACGCCCCAGGATTTCATGGTTGACCTCGCTGGAGATAGGGCTGCATGGCCGGCGTGCTCACACCCAGATCGTGGGCCAGTTGCACGAGAGGGATAAGGATCGTATCGGGCTTGCCCTGTTGAATCCACCGCTCGGTGACATCAATCAGGGGCGTGGTGAACGTATCGGACTGTAGGGCCACCAGGCGTTTTTGCGCCAGGGGCAGGTCGCCATCCACCTGATACGCGGCGGCTATCAGGCGGATGTATTCCTCCCGGTAGTCACGGCGCAGCAGCGCCGGCGACGAATTGGCGCGCTGTATGGGCAGCAACTCCCACCCAATGAACAGCGCCAGTCCAAAGCCAAGTATGATCCCTAGCAGAAACCAGAGCAGACGTTTCATTCATCATTCCTCACGGACACGCATCACGTATTCATCATACATCGAAACTCCTGGAGAGCAAAAAACTGAGAACTGAGGACTGAAAACTGGAAACTGTTCAGATGTTCTATTGACGTGCGCGGAAACCCCTCGTATAATAAAGATAATGGTTGATCCTCTCAGGATTTGGAAGAAGAGGCAGGTCACCGGAGGGTGAACACTGCAAAGCCAGGCGGGGTAGCCGCACCACACAAGTCCTGAGAGGTTTTTTTAGAAACATAGGGCGAGTTGCCAACTCGCCCTATGTTTGTTTATGCACAGGGAGGGCATGAGAATGCCCTCCCTGTGGATGACGCAGCCGGTATATTCGGCTACAGACGTGCCGTGACGTTAGGGAACCGTGTAGGCGCGCATAACGAGGGGGAGGTAGATGACTTTGGGCTGAATGGTAATCGCCTTTTCAACTTCTACGCCGCTCACTGTACAGGCGTTGGCCACATTGAGCGTTACGGTGTAGCTTCGCGCGGTGTTGGTGAGGGGGAAGGTATGTGTGATGCTGTTTGTGCCTAGCACATCGTCTGGTCTGTCGCCAAAGTTCCAGGTGTAACTGAATGGAACAGTCCCTGTCAACACTGTAGCGTCGAAGGTTACTTCTTCTCCTACTGTAGGTTGAAGCGGCGTCCACGCGAAGTTAACTCCATCCGCCGGAATACAACTGAGCGAGAACGTGGCAGTGACGACCTTGTTGGCATCCATAGTCAGGGTTACGGGACTAGTGGCGCCGGTGAGATCACCGCTCCATCCGGCGAAGAACCAATTGGGATCGGGCGTCGCCGTTAGTTGTACTTGTGTACCGGGGGCATATTCCGTCTGGTCGGGTACAGGCGTTACATTACCGTTGCCGATTGTATTGACGGTGAGTGTGTAACCGGTCGCCGTCACAGTGCCTTCGTCGATGGCCGTATGGTCGTAGAAGTCGGAAACTTCTACCCGCGCTGTGTACATGCCAGCTCCGTAGGTGTGGGTCACAGTCGGGACCGTAGTCGTCTGGATGGCAGAGCCGTCGCCGAAGTCCCAGCGATACTGCACGAGATCGGTGGTATCTTCGGAGGCAAAGCCGGCGGTGGCAACGAGTTCCACTGCGCCTGCATCCACATCGTAGTCGGGCAGCGTGACGGTCGGCTGTGTGAACAGGAAGCCTAACAGGTGCATCATCGTCGTTGCCCGGGAATCAAACACGAATGTTTCCGGCGGCGGGTTGTTGATGCCCTCAAAGCCGAAGGAGAGATAGACGGTGCGCCAATCAGCATGGGTCATCGGATCTTCCAACGAAACATCCGAAGAAGTCGCCAGACCTGTGTACCCATCGGCCTCGTGGTCGCCGCTGGTGGCCTGGAAGATCGGTTCGGGCATCACTACGGGTTCGGGCTGCCCTGCGCCGACATCAGGAACTTTAATCTCATCGACGTAGTACTGGTTACCGGCGCCGTCAGGAATGAGAGTGGCAGGCAGCGTAAGGTCCACTGCGAGATCGGAAGCAAAGCCCAGGCCGTTCAGTTGTCGCTGGTCTGTCTTCAGCGTGCCGGAGAAGACATTGTCCTGCAGCCACTCGGCGCCGAGGAAGCCGCCGTAGAGGTTTGTATTCGCATTGCCGGTATCAACACGCAGGGTAGTGGCCAGATCCTGACCGGTGGCTAACAAACGTCCTCCGCCCTGGAGATAACCGGTGAGGATTTGTTCATCCATCACGGTCAACGGTGTGGCGACGGTGTAATAGCCATTATATTGCCAGTGGTCGCCAGTGTACCAGATCACGGCTTTGTATTGTTGCAACACTGCCAGATCGGGGATCGTTTGCGCGCCTCCAAAGTACATATCGGCATCGTAGTAGTCATACGGGACGCCGAGAGCCTCCAGCGTGCTGGTGTAGTACCAGGTGTAGTCTGGATAATCCAGCAGGTAGCTGCTGAAGTCATTGTCCAACAGCAAAACCTTGTTGCTCTTTTCCGGCCATACCTGAATCCAGACCGGAAGGTGCGCCGTGTGCGGACCATCCGTCAGCCAGACGAGACCTTCGTAGGTTCCGGCAGGGGCGTCAGGAGCGATCTCAACTTCTACATCGAAAGAAGCTGTGTCCCCCTTGCCATCGACGGTGATGGTCTTGGGCATGACGCTGAGCGTGAAGTAGCCGGTCTTTGTTACATCGCCGGTCTCTTCGACCGTCACGGTGTAGGTGGAGGTCGCGGCGTGGCTGAAGACGTCGGTGGCGACCACGGTCTCGCTGGCGCTTCCGCCAATAGCCATATAGCCGAAGCTCAGGCTCGGTTTGTCGAAGGTCAAGCCGGGATCGCCGGCCATGCCCAGATCGATGCGACCTGCGCCGCGGTCTGTTGCGCCGACCTCGCTGACACCATCGTAGTCCAGCAGGTCGAGTTCGGCCGTGCTCATCAACGCGGACTTGATCTGTCCGGGCGTCCAATCAGGATGCAGTTGCTTCAGCAGCGCTGCCGCGCCGGAGACATGAGGTGCAGACATGCTGGTGCCACTGGCCTGGCCGAAGCCCATATGAACCGCTTCGCCGCTCCCCAGGCCGTAACCTGAAGAGAAGATGTTGACGCCCGGCGCCACCACGTCCACGCCCATCGTCTGACGGATGGACGCGCCGCGTGAGGTGAAGTTGGCGAGCAGGTCAGGCGTGTTGCCGGCCTGGAAGGGAACGTTGTTCAGCGTAAATTCGGAAGTCGCACCGTAAGTCGTATACCAGTTGAGCATTCCTACACCATGAGTCTGCCCGATGAAGACGGAGGGGATGGTGACCTGACCGGCAAAGGCCCCGGCGCCCATAGAGATCAGACCGTCGCCGGCGTTGTTATAGACGATGACGAATTCTGCACCGGCTTGCTGGGCGTAGTAGACCTTTTGGCTGAAATCGCAGCTACCGCGCCTGATAAGAGCAGCTTTGTTGGTGAAGGTACCGGCGGGCCAGGAATTGCATCCGAGGACATTCGCAGGATCAACCGCAGCGGACGGCAGGTATGCATACTGATATACTTCTCCAACCTCCAGCGCTGTGCCGAATCCTGCGGTGGCGAAAGCCATATTTTGCAGTGTGGACGAAATCGGCGTTGGCGCGCTGACGCCTAGACGACCAGCGGCAATCGTACCGCTGGTGGTGCTGGCACCAACGGTGATGTCCTTATCCGAAGCATGATCTGTTGTGTTCGGATATGGGCCGTTGTTGCCGGCGGAGAAGACGACGACGACACCGGCATCCCAGGCTGCATCATAGGCCAGATCGAGAGGATCGGGATAGATAGAGGATGCACCGCCGCCCCAGCTATTGTTGGCGACGTCCGCGCCATCGATGACGGCGTCTTCGATGGCAGCGATCAACTCAGCGCTCCATCCACTGCTGCTGCCGCTTTGCGCCGGGTAGAAGACCCGGTAGCTCATCAGTTGTGCCGCCGGGGCGACGCCGCTGATGGTCGCGGTGTAACCGCCGGTTTCTGCTACTGTGCCGGGCACACAGGCAATCGTACCGCCGACGTGGGTTGAATGGCTGCTGCCTTGAGGTCCGGCCCAGGTTCCTTCATCGCCTGCTACAGGTGGATCGTCCGGGCGGAAGTACGCGCGCGCTGCAATCACTTTTGCGTTGGTGGCGGCGGGTTTGTCGGTGTCCATCTTGGGGAAGCCGGCGGGATAGGTGTAGCCCGCGGGATTGAAGCAGGTGTTGGTGATGTAGATGCCGGTATCGATGACGGCCACTTTCAGCCCTTCACCGGAAACATCCTGCCCACCCAGCGCTTCCCACATCGCAGGGGCGTCAATCAGCGGTAGGCTGGCGTACATGTCGGGATAGTAGATTTGCTGGCGGAAAACTTGCTTAACCCCGGGGATCTTGAACAGCTTTAGTTGGGCCTGCTCATCTGGCTGGGGAAGCTTGATCGCCAGACCGTTGAACACAACTTGGTAATCACGTTCCACTACAGCCCCTGGGATGGCTTTTTGAATGCTCCGGGCGACTTCAGCCTGCGCTGCTTTCAAATGGGCGATATAGGCCTGAGCTGCCGGGGCGTTGACGTTCAGATGATCGTCTCCGGTAACACTAAGTGCAGTCGGCTGAAGGCCTGTAATCCCACCGGCGTATTGTGCCAGTGGCGGGGTAGTTAAGTGCAAATACCATACTCAGGACGACTAGCATGCTGAAAAGCGAAAAAACTCGTTTGTGTAGCTTGGTTTTCATCTGCAAACTCCTCCTTGCAACATATCTAGAAATTGTGAAGAAATATGCTATGACGCTATGTTTATCCAAGACAGGTTCGATCTGCATGCCCCTTAGCACTTTTGAATGCTCCATCACCTCCTTTCATTGGATGCCGTCTACAAGCGATTGATTTTAGACAAAGGGGGAGAGCATGTTGTCTCCCCCTTGTCATGGACCCCACGGCGGGGGCGCTTCCGGCTACTGGGCGAAGTTGCGCATCACCAGCGGCAGGAAGAGGTAGCGGTAAAAGCGGGTGGTGGCACTGTCGGAGATACTACCGGGGAGGATGACAGTACCATCCAGATGGCCGAGATAGGCGGTGTTGACGATGCCTTCGTCTATCAAACCTTGCAGCGTCTCTGGCCCCGGCACCTGAGCGGTGAAGACGAAGTCGAGGGATGTTTCTGCCGTAATACGGCCTGTCCACGTGATCGTGTCGCCGACGTTGATCGCTCCGTTTTGTGTCACCCACCCGCCAAATGACAGCGCCGTAGGAAGAGTATCTGTCATGATCGCATTTTCAACGGTTTCGGTATAATCGTTTGTCAATGTGATGGTGTAGGTTAACACGCCGGTGTAGGTAGGTTCGATGATCTGCGGTGATACGGCCTTGTTGATGGTTACAGGCCCGTTGGGCGCTGCCGGAGCCGCACTGATGCCGGCAACAAACAGGGCACACAGGATTACAACGAGGGCCGCGGTGATTAAGGTTCTCTGTGAAGTTTTCATCTTGGTTTCTCCTTTTGGTTTCTCCTTTGCTTGTTAATACTATGCTGCTGGATTTGTTGTGGTAATTCCCTTTCTAAAGCGGCTCATTTTTTTGTTCCATTCGACCTCCTTACCTAGTTGGTTAAAATGGCGCTTCCCCCTACGGGTCATGACAATCATAATTCTACATCTTTTACGTAAATTTTCAACTTTCCATTGAGTCGTGGGGCGAGAGCCAGCAGGGTATACGACAGATTATTGGAAAAGAGTCGCCAGTCATCTGGGAATGGCCCCTGAATGGCTGTGGCCGGTCTCCAGACCGAGCCACCGTGTTCGTGATGATGTGGAATTTGCCCTCTCGCTACAGCGCCATAGCTATATACTACCTCAAAAAACGAAATCCGGCAAGGGATGGGCAAACTTGTTCTGTAACTATGCAAAATTCTGCTATTGCTTTTTACCCTGACTATGCCATAATGGTTTTTCCGGGACTTGGCGTGGTCATGGGAAAATAGCTTTAGTTTTCGCCACGGATGACACGGATTGCACAGATTTTTTATACTTGGCGTGTACATCCGTGGCCGGTTTCTTATTTTAACCCCACGAAATCCTGAAGAACCGCCATAATTCAAGCGTTGAGGATGGACGCAGGTAAAGCGCAGGATGGTTCAGCACAGGTTGATACTTCGCTTCTGCTGGAAGCAGCGTGGGGAGAGATTCTCCTTCCCCTCGCAGGCGGGGGAAAAGAGAGGGTATGAACGTGCGTCAGGCGGGGAAGATCATCATCGTTGCAGTAGGAAAATTGCACGACGAGTGGTGGACGGCGCAGCAAGACTATCTGGCGCGCTTGCGCCGCTACACCGATGTGACGCTGGTGGAGGTCAAAGACGCCGTAGGGCGCGGCGCGTCGGATGCTGTGGCAGTGCAACGCGAAGGAGAGGCGCTGCTCTCAGCCGCACAGGACGCGCGGCGTAGGATTGCGTTGTCGGTAACCGGCAAACAAATGGACAGCCCCGGGCTGGCAGTTTTTTTGCGCCAGCAAATTGAGGTCTACGGCAGTCTGGCCTTCTTGATCGGGGGGCCGCTGGGACTGTCGCCGGCAGTCATCGCGGCTTGCCAGAACACCCTGTCGCTCTCGTCATTCACGTTTCCGCACGAGATGGCGCGCGTCATTCTGTTGGAACAGTTGTACCGCGCGGCGACGATCATCAGTGGGGAAAAGTACCATAAATAGACAAACCTGACAGGTTTAAGAAAAACCTGTCAGGTCTGTTGTCGTTATGCCGTTTTAACGGCAATCTTTTGGCGGCACTGCCCTTCAGTAGCCTTCGGGAGGACGATGCTCAAGACCCCCTTCTTGAATGTGGCGTCGACAGCATCGGTTTTGACCTCGCATGGAATTGGAATAGAGCGCTTGAAGGAGCCATAAGAGCGTTCCATACGATAGTAGTTCTTGCCCTTGTCCTCTTTTTCTTGCTGCTTTTCCCCGCTGATGGTCAGCATGTCGTTTGAAAGGGTCACTTCGATGTCTTTCTCATCCAGCCCAGGCAGTTCAACCAGGACTTTGATCTCCTTGTCGCTGTCGACGATATCGACTTGCGGGCTGAAGGCGTTCCACTCTGTTTCCCAGGCCGGAGCCAATCCAAACCCACTGAAGAATTCGTCGAACATACGGTTCATGTCCTGTTCAAGAAGCGTCAATGGATGTTCTGCCTCCCGATTGACAGTGACTTTGTGTTCTTGACGCCGCCGCGGTATTAGATTCGTGATAGCCATATTCCACCTCCTTTGACCGTTTGATAGTCAGATTTACGTGCACGGATATGGATTGTGAGGATTCACAGGAACGTTTATCCTGTGAATTCTGACCATCCTGTCTGAAAACTGTTTCCTTAGCCGGCTGCTATGGCGATCTTCCGTGTGGCCGGTTCCGCCTTGGGCAGATACAGACGCAGTACGCCGTCTTTCACCGTCGCTTCGATCTTGTTGCGGTCGATTTTGTTGGAGAGGGTGAAACTGCGCTGATAATCGCCCACGCGATACTCGCCATAGGACAGCCCGTACCCTTCGGGATAGCTGGCTTCTACATAGCCGTTGATGGTGAGCACGTCGTCTTCCAGGGTGATGTCGAGCGATTTCTCGTCTACACCGGGCATGTCTGTCACCAGGACGATGGCCTCGTTAGTTTCGTAGATGTCGGCGCGGGGCACGAAGGCCAGCCGCGCGCGCGTGCGTTCGGCGCCGCTTTGAGCCACTTCCTGTTTTTCCGTCTTCTGAATGTTGAGTTCTTTCTCGTCAGCCATAAGACACCTCCTATATAGTCAAGTAGTCTTTTGTCGGATAGTCAAGGTACTGTGCGCTTTACGCAGCCTTGACCGCGATCTTCCGCGGCTTATCGGCCTCGGCGCGCGGCAGGGTGATTTGCAACACCCCTTTTTCGTACACCGCCTGCACGTTGCCGGCTTCGACGTTGAACGGCAGTTGGAAGGAGCGCGTGAATTTGCCATAGCCGCGTTCGCGGCGATGATAAACCTCGCCTTCGCCGAGTTCGAGGGGTTTGCGTTCACCGCTGAGGGTGAGCGTGTTCTCGACCACAGCGATATCCAGCTCCGCCGGATCAATGCCGGGCAGTTCGGCGGTGATGACCGCGCCATTCTCGTTGGTCCATACATTCATGGCCGGATAACCAGGCGTGATCCGCGCTTCGGACAGCACCGGAAAGTTGGCGAAGACCTGATTCATCTCGCGCCGCAGACGTTCCAGTTCGTCCCAGGGTGTGGTTGATCCCCAAAATGTTCTGTTTAACATATTTATACCTCCTTATTAACCGATATGTGATTGGTTTATGTCCCCCAACTTGGGGGGTATGGCGAGCGTTATTCTGCTCGATACGCTCCTACTATAGCAAATGCGCATTAGAAATATGTAAGCAGAGCATTAAAGAGATATTAGAAAATGTTTAGAAAATCATTAGCAACGCTGCCGGCGGGTTACGTATGTTCCCTATGCCCGGTTTGGCGCGGATTTCGGTATGCCAGGTGCTTTTGAAGTATTTATTCAGGCTAGTCAACTTGGCAAAACAACTTATTCCCTGTGCCGGGTTTAGCATGGATTTTGGTATGCCTGGTGCTTGTGGATGACGAGATATTCGTGTTTCCAGGTGCCCATCCCCCCTGCCCCCTTCTTCCCCGCTGGCGAAGAAAGCCGGTCTTTGCTAAGTTGGAGGCGCGTGGAGGTACCCTGTGCACGAGTGGTTGTTAAGGTATCGTGGCAGCTTTGTCCGGTTTTCTGGCGCTGGATTGGCTGTTGCTGGCGCTGCTGCTGCGCCTGGGGCTTTCGCTGGAAGGCAGTGTCGCGCCCGCGCGCCACATTGCAGGCTACGGTTCCCACCCCAGATTGAAGGGAAACAAATTGTGGGGCGCGTGGAGTGCGCCCCACAACATCCGATGCCTTTACTCGCCGATGGTCAGCAACCGTCCGTCGCTGCGCCCGAAGACCTCTGGGAAGTAGAATTCTTTGGCGACGGTGGGTAGCACGTGATAGTCGCCGGGCAACGTGGCGCGGAAGGTGTAGCTGTACTCGTAGGTGCCCGCCGGCAGCGAATCGGCGAAGAGCACGACCTTCTCGTCGCGCAATTCACTGCGGCTGTACCAACGCCACCACCACCACCAGCGCGACCCTTCGCGCCGCAGGGTGGGGGGTGTCGCCAGCAGGCTGGTCGTCGCCAGGCCGGTGTCGATGGCCTCGCCGCCCGCCGGGAGTGGGTCTTCCACCACCACGTAGTAGCGGTCGTGCGGCACGATGATCGTCAGATCCACACGGACCACGTCGCCCAGCTTCACCTCGCGCACCTCCGGACATTCCAGATACGATTGCCCATTGGCTATTTGCTGATTGGCACATTCGGCTAACGTATACCGTCGCTGCACGATCATGCCCCGGTCGGCGGCTTCCACGTCCTCCACCGGCTGGTAGATTTCCAGGTGGGCGGTGTAGTAGAGACGCCCGTTGCCGTCGCTGCGGGCGATGGTGAGCGCGTTGGTCATGTCGGCAAGCAGGTCGGCGATGGGGATGACAGCGCGGGTGCTCTCGCGGATCGTCTCGCGCGTGGCGACGCCCTGCGCCTGCTCCCGGTCGTTGAGGAAGAAGGCGTAGTCGTAGTTGGCGTCGAGTTCGCCGGTTTCCACCATCCAGTCGGTGAGCGCGATCAACGCCCATGCCGTCTCTTGCGTGGTCTCCCAGATGCCGGCGCGCCGCGCGACCATGAGCCAGCGCACGACGTTGGGCAGCAGCGCGTTCTGCGGGTCGAGCTTCACCAGCGTATCGAGCACGATGGCGGTGGAGCGAGTGTCGGTGTTCATCGCCCACCAGTCGTAGTCGGCCTCCTCCCAGTGCGCGCCGGTGGCGCTGAGGATGGCGGCGTTGTTCAGGTCGGAGAGGAGCGTGGCGAGGCGGGCGTCGCTCCGGTTGTTGAGCCAGAGGGCCTGCGCCAGATACGCGCGGGCGTAATAGCTCAACTTTTCGCGGTTCTCGTAGAGTTCATCGAGCTTGGCTTGCGGCGCGGCGTTTCCTTCTGCCAGGACGTACAGAAGCCACGCTTGCTGATTCGCGTTGCGGAAATTTTTGTAGTCGCGCACTTCTTTGATTTGTGCTTGAAGGTAGGCGATGCCATTGTTGAGCACATCCTGCTTGACGCTGACGCCGCTCTGCTGCGCCTTGAGCAGGGCGAAGACGACGTAGGCGCTCACGTGGGGGTTGCTGTACTGCTCTTCGGCCTTGTACCACCAGCCCCACCCCCCGTCGGGGTTCTGTTGGAGGTACAGCTTGTTCAAGCCTTCGTCCACCAGCCCGGGCAGGCGTTCGGCCAGCTCCTGATTCTCGATGCCCAGCGATTGCAGTGCATGGTACGTGAGCACGTTGGGCAAGAAGCGGCTGACGGTTTGCTCGGTACACTCGTATTCGTAGTGTTCCAGGTACTTCAACCCGTCCTGCATTCCGGCAGCGAGGCTGGGATCGAGCTGGACGGTCAGCGTGCCGCGCCGTTCGTCGAACTCCGGCGGCAACGCGATGGCTTCGGTGCGCGATCCGCCCTCGGTAAGCTGGCCCGCTGTCCCCACGATATCGGGCGTGGTGTAGCGGAAGACCAGCAGTGAGCCGTCCGGCCCGGTGGTCAGACGTGGCTTGCTCGCATCGGCATATTCGCCCGAAACTGCGCTAAAAATGAGCTGCGTGTTGACCACGTCCTGCACCGTCACCCACCACGTCACCTTGCGCTCGCTGCGCGCGGGGACGACGATAGTCTGGCGCGGTGGCGTCTCGGTGTGGATGCCCACACCTTCGGCGCTGAGGCTGACTTCGACGGTGAGGTCTGCGCCGGTGTTGTTGCTGACGTTCGCCGCAAGCTGCGCGCGGTCATCGACGACGAAGAAGCGCGGCGCGACGGGGCGTACCAGCAGCGGCTTCGTGGCGAGCAATTCCGCCGTCCCTTCACCTACACGGGTGTCGGCGGTGAGGCCAACGGCGTGCAGCGTCCAGGTGGTGAGGTTGTCGGGCAAGGTAAGGGTGACGACGGCGCGGCCCTCGCGGTCGGTCACGAGGCGCGGATTCCAGTAGGCGGTGTCGGCGAATTCCTCGCGGATTTCTATGCCTTCTGGCGGCGCGACGTTGGCGGCGTATTTCCCCTCGGCCATAGGCGCCATGGTTGCCATAGGGGCGGCGGCGGGCATTTCCGCTGCTCCATCTGCGCCCAGCCCATACACTTCTCGTATCCCCGAGGCCTGCGCCAGACTGAGATCCAAATCTGCGGCAAGATCTTCGAGATAGCGGTTCACGGAGAGGCTGAGCGCGCTGCTGGTGTTCACTTGCAGCATCCGCCGGGCGTAAAAGCCCTGCACGATGTCGCTGCTGCGCGGTTTGAGGCTGAGCACGGCCTTGTCGATCACGTCGAGCGAGAATTCCACGTTGGATGCCGGCTCACCGTTGGGCAGCGTCGCGCGGAGAGTGTAATCGACGGTTTCGCCGGGTTGCGCCTGTGCGACGTTAGTTTCAAGTTTCAAGTTCAGAGTTACAGGTTGCAGTTCCACGTCCAGAGGGAGCAGGCCCATTTTGAAGTCTGCCGGTTTGCCGTCTTGCTGCTTGTGGATCAGCACGACGGAGACGTAGATGTTGGGGATGTCACCCGGAGTGATGGGCAGGTGGTAGATCGTGCTATTGCTTGTGAGACGGATGACCTCGTAGCGCCGGACGCTGGCGCGCTCGACGGTGATGAGGGCCAGGTGCTCACCCTCGAAGGGCGAGGGGATGAGGATTTCGGCGGTCTCGCCGACTTTGTAGGTATTCTTGTCGCTGATGAGGGAGATGCGGTCGTTGTTTTCGCGCCGCCAGGAGACGTAGTCCTTGCCGGATACCCAGATAAAGATGGAGGAGCGGATCCCTTCCTCAGTCTCTCCCACGGGGGAGGCCGGGGTGGCGACGACGTGGTAGGCGCCGCCCTCCGCCGGAGTGAAGGTTGCTACGGCTTCACCAAGGTCGTTGGTGGTGACGGTGGTTTCGTCCACCAACGTCTCTTTGGTTTCCCACGACCAGGAACCGCCGCCGAATTTGTTCTCGATGAAGGTGTTGATCCACTCGCGGCGGTAGAATTCGACCTTGATGGCTTTGTCGGGCAGGCGCGTGCCTTCCCAGTCCACGGTTACGAGGTCGATGGCGCTCGGTTTCCCGGCTTCGCCGACGTACTGCCGGGCGCTGAGGCCGATGTAGTACGGGCCGGGATGCACGACGACGCTCGTGCGCCCGGAGATGGCTTGGTTGTCGGGACCGGTGGCGGTGGCTTCGAGCGTGATGCGTGAAGCTGGAAGCTGGTTGCTGGAAGCTGGTTTCCCGTGCCATTCGCGGAGGGCAGCTTCTAATTCGGCCCCGTTCAGCGTGACAGATAAGATGCCGTTGGCGTCGGTAGTGCCACTGCCGCTGAGGATGGCTTCGCGGGCGGGCGGTTCTTGCCACCACCACCAGCAATCGAAGCAGGTGTAGGGATCGTCCACATCGCTGAAGCTGTAGCGCCCGCCCCACGGCGGCTGGAAGCGGTAGCTCTCGGCCAGAACGTTCCACGTGACCGCCGTGTTTGCCAGCGGGCCGCCGAAGTAGTAGCGCGCGGTGATCGTTGCGGCTACGTCGTCACCGCGCTGAATCTCGGCTGCGGTGGTTTCCACGACGATCTCGAATTCCGGTGCGCGATAGGCCGCCACCTGGAAAGTCGCATATCCGCCCTGGTCACCAAAGGAGACGTAGATCTGGTAATCGCCCAGACTGGCGCTTTCCGCCAGGTCGAGCGTCCCCTCGAACGTCCCTAACTCACCCAAGGCGAGCGACTCGTTGTAAATCTCCTCGTAGGCTGCGTCGCGGATGGAAACGTTGACCGCGCGCACGTCCGGCAAGTTGTAAGCGACGTCATTTTCGGCGCGCACCACGCCCTTGAAGGCCACGCTTTGTCCCGGTCGGTAGATGGGACGGTCGGTGTAGACGTAGGTGTGGTATTTCTGCGCGTATTCCCCCTCGCCCATGCCGAAGTCCCACGGGCTGACGCCGCGTCCCCAACCCTCGGCGACGGCGGCGAAAGGTTCGGCGCTGTAGACGATGACGGTGCCGCGATCAAGGGGCAGACTGGCACGGGCGATGCCGTCGTTGTCGGTGACGGCGGTTCCCAGGCTGCCGCCATCTTGTTGGATCAGGCTCAGGGCTAGATTCGGGACCGCTTCGCCGCTGCGCAAATCCGTAGCCCAGACGAAAGCCTCTTCCGACGCGCTCTTCAGCGTCAGGTTGAGGTTGGACACGACCATTATGTGCCGCTGGTTGTAGTCATGACTGTATTCCTGGTTCACGTCCGGCGAATCGGTCTCCAGGAGATAGACGCCCGGTGCCAGCGTTCCGCCCGGCTTTTCGGTCAGGTCGATGACGGTGTAGCTTTGCTTATCGAGCGGGCTTTCCAGATTCTGCCGCCATTCGCGGAGCAGTTGGTTGCCGGCGGGCAGTTGTTCTTCCCATTGCCAACTGGAAGTGAACAGCGCGTCCAGCGGCAGCTTGTAGAGACGCAGGTTGACCCGCTTGACGTTGACGTGACTGAGTACAATCTGCGCCGGCAGTGCGGCGTCATAGGTGCCGATCATGTCAGGCACGTGTAACCGGTACACCGGATCCAAGGGGGCGGTGCGGAATTGGACCGTGCGCCCGCGCGGGATGGTGTTGCCGTAGGGATCGGCAATGCCGTCTTTGATCACGACGGTGTACTCAGTCGAAGGCTGCGCGCCGAATTGCAGGACGAAGGTGTTGTTATAATCCGAGAAGTACGTGTAGACCTGCGTGGGTGAAAGCGGCGGCGTCATCGTCAGATTGGGCATCACCGTGGCGGGATCGATGGGCGTGTTGAAGACGATCTCGAAAGCGGTATGCGGCGGCGCCTTACGTTCCAGATTTTCAGGATTGGTGGAGACGATTTCCGGCAGGGGGACGGTGGTGAATTGCCAGGTGTACGCTTCCTTCATTCCCAGGCCGCCCGCCGCGGACGTGATCCCGGCCTCCAGTTTCACGGTATAGGTCGTGTTGAAATCCAGGGCGTGGGTGGGGGTGAAGATCACCGTGTTGTCTTTGATTGAGAACGTTCCGTTGACGTCATTGCCGGTCAGACCTCGTCCGCCGCTCAGGGTGAAGGCGTCCTCGACGGATTTCAGGTCCACCGGTTGGTTGAACTGCACGGTGATGGCCGTATTGATGTCTACCAACGCCGCGCCATCGTAGGGCTGCGCCCATACCACTTGTGGGGGAATGGTGGTGAAGTGCCACACGTAATCCTCCGCCAGCAGCGCGCCGGCTACGTCCTGCAAACCGGCGCTCACCATCGCGCGATATGTGACGCCGCCCGCCAGTGGTTCCTCCGGCGTGAAAACGTAGATGGAGGTGTTCAACCATTCGCCACGTCCAACGATGGGCGGCTCGAAGGTCACGGGATTGGGCAGGTTCTCCATTTGCGCCAGTGTGGTGAGGGGGACGACAGGGCGATTGAACATCACGGTGATGGTCGACTCGGTTTCCACGTCGGCGGTATCCGGGTCGGGGATCACCTGGGCAACTTCGAGATAGCCGGCCGTCGCAAAGCGGAAGGTGTACGGTTCGCGCAGCAGCTCGCCCGTCTCGGCGCTGGCGTTCTGCGTGAGGATCACGTCGAAGACGGTGTCGCGCGGCAGCGCCTCGGCCGGCTGGAAGCGCAGCGTGCGCGCGTCGACCCAGGAGAGTTCACCTTTGACCGGCGTATTTTCCCCGGCCCGTTGCAAGGTGAATGCTTTCGCCACGGCGGACCGGTTCATCGGCTTGTCGAACATAATCTCGACCGCCCCATCGGGCGTCAGGCTTTCGCCGCGCTTGGGACTGCGCTGGATGATGATCGGCGAAAGCATGTCGGCGGGCACCGGTGTGTAGGGGACAACGGGCTTGGGCGGCAGCGGCGTCGCCGTGGGACGTGGCGTTGCAGTGGCCACCGGTTCGGGTGTAGCGCTCCCCTGTGGAGGGGGGGTGCATGCTGCAAAGATGGTCAGCAGCAACAGGCTGAGTGAAATCCATAGCCATGGTTTACGGTTCATTGTACTCCTCCTGGAATCGGATAGGCTTGAGTCGGGTCGTCGTTCAGCCTTCTGCTTGCGCTTCTTGGCTAATCACCGCTGGGTGAAGGCTGAACGCCGCCATCCATAATGACGTGTTGGCGTGGGGAGAAGTTCCATTTTGCGCTTCTTGACGTCTTTTGTGCTCTTATGTACCTTGAAGGTAACTATTCAGCCGCCCTTGCCAGGTGGCAAACGGGACTTGGGGGAGGGTGCATAATAGGTTGACACTT